>NZ_JAZHLI010000032.1:0-48900 GCF_036549475.1 Aurantimonas sp. A2-1-M11
TCGAGGACTTCGCATAGCGGCGCAGCGTGGGCTCGCTGATGGTAAGCCGTTCGCAGGTCTGGGCGACGGTCAGAATGATGGTTTGATCGGACACGGGGTGCCTCTCCAAAATCGCTGGTTTTCAGGATTTCGGGCATCCACCCGGAGCGCTGCGTCTTTACCGCAGCATGGGCCATCCGGCCCTAGCGCCGTCTCATCTGAGCGCGGCAATGCTAAGAAGACATGGCGCAACACGGCCCGTCAAGTACCGTCACAAAGAAAAGGGCCGATCCGCTTGGATCGGCCCTTGCGTCCCTAGTCATGCGATGAATTTCGACCATTTTTCGTTATATTCATTGCGATCAAGACTCAGATAATCGCACCATTGCTGCATTAGGTCCTTGCGTCGATCAAACGCATTGCCGCGTCGATAAGCCCTTTCGGTCCTATCCTTGATCGTATGGGCCAAGGCCATTTCCGCGATGGTATCGGGATGCAATGTCGTCTCGCTCACCCAATCGCGGAACGATGATCGAAATCCGTGGACGGTTAGATCGTTTCGCATTCCGCGAAGCATCATCAGCATCGCCATGTTGCTCAGGGGTTTGTTGCGTTTGGCACCGGGAAAGACAAACGGATTGCCGTCTAGTCGCGGTAGGCTTTCCAGCAATTCGATTGCTGCACTCGACAACGGCACCGCATGTTCATTGCCGGCCTTCATTCGTTCGGCTGGAATGGTCCACGTTGCGTTTTTTAGATCGACCTCGCTCCACGTCGCGTTCAGAGCTTCTGACGTGCGGACGGCGGTCAGGATCGTCAGCAAGAGCGCTTTTGCGGAGAAGTCCGGTTTGCTTTGTAGTTCTCGCACAAATGTCGGGACCTCCTTCCAATCCATAGCTGAATGATTGCCTCTGGACTGCTTGCCGTTTAGCCAAAATTCCAGATTGTCTTTCCACTGGGCCGGATTGCGGTGGTTCGTCCATAAATCGCTCGCCCCTTTCGCCTTTGCTGCCGCGATCACGATCTCAATGCGGCTGCGCACTCGCGATGCGGTTTCGCGAGCATTCTTCCACAGCGGTGCTGTTATCCCGTTTTTGGTGTGCGGTTGGCGCAGGACGTTCAACACGTCATCGGTGCTGATCTCGTGCGGCGCTTTGGTCCCAATAATCGGATATACGTACGCCGCCAATGTGTTCTGCCATTGCTGAGAATGCTTGGCATTCTTCCACTCGTCGCGATGCTGCTCGATGTAATCCAGCGCGACAGTCTCGAATGTGTCGCCAGATCGTTTAGGGCTCGCCGTGGCCGCTCCATTGCGCATCACAAGCGGATCATTGCCGGCTCGCACCTCAAGGCGAAGGCCTTCGGCGCGAAGTTCAAGCGATTTCAAATCAGCCGCCGTGATCGGTTCGCGAGGGTCGATGATTTCCAGCGTCATCAGCCGGCGCGTCCCTGACGGCGCGGTATAGCGGAACGTCCAGCTTGCGGAACCGGCCTTGGATATGGCGAGGGACAAGCCAAACCGATGCGCCCACAATCCGGGCTGACGGGCTTGGACGAGCGTGGAAATGGTGCGGGAGGTGAGCCCCTTTCGGGGGGATGCGGTCTTCATATGCGGAGCGTCCTTTTCGGTTGGTCGCCACGCTACCGCTCACCTTTTGCCGCTCACCAGTCGCCTATTTCCGGCTGAATGCTCATGGCGCTAGTGATCGCTCTTGAGCGGATAAATCCTGTGGATAAACAGTCGGTTAGGCGGAGAGGAAAGAGGCGAAGACGGTTAGTGACGGCATGTGACGCCCCATCGATACGGCCTCTCTCACCGCCATTCATTCCCAGCCATCGAAAATCCGGGCCGTCTGGTAACAGATTCTTCGTTACCCCGTGGGATGTTAGCCTCGCTGGAGGCACAATGGCGACTGCGCATCACATTCTCGTTGTCGACGACGACCCGATATTCCTGGCCGTGATCGAGAGCGTCGTGCTGTCGCTGGACAATCACGCGGTCTCGACCGCGTGCAACGGCGTCGAGGGACTGCGGATTCTCCAAGCCGCAACCCAGCCCGTCGATGTCATCATTCTCGATCTGAACATGCCGAAGATGGACGGGCTGGCCTATCTGCGCAGCCTCGGCCAGCTCGGCTATGCGGGCGGCGTCGTGCTGTCGAGCGGCGAATCCGAGGCCATCCTGGATGCGGCCAGGCGCATGGGCGAGATGCTCGGGGTGCGCATCTGCGGGTCGCTGAAGAAGCCGATCCGCACCGCCGATCTCGTCTCCATGCTGGAAGCCTGCGAAGCGCGCGTGTCGCAACGCCCGCCCTCGCTCGATCCGAACGGTGCCCAGGCTTCGGGCGGACCGCTCGGGACGCTCCTTCCCTATTACCAGCCCCAGGTCGACATCCGGTCTCTGGCCGTCGTCGGACTGGAAGCGCTGATCCGGCTCAAGACCGACGACGGTACGATTCTCGGGCCCCCGGCGGTCTTCCATCCTGGCATAACGGATGCCGACCTGCCCGCGCTGACGATCGCGATCGCCACGCGGGTGATGGACGGCATCGCGGCATGGCGCGCCCGGGGTATCTTCCACCGCGTCTCGATCAATCTCGACGCACGGGTCATCGAGGTGCCGAACGTCATGCCGCACCTGTTCGAACTGGCCGCCGAGCGCGGCATCGATCCGGCCGCCATCGTCTTCGAACTGACCGAGAAGGCCCTGCCGCATTCGATGACCGACATGATCGAGATCCTGACGCGCACCCGGATGGCCGGCTACGGCGTCTCGATCGACGATTACGGCACCGGCAGCGCCAATTTTGCCCTGTTGCGCCTCTGTCCGTTCAGCGAGCTCAAGATCGACCGCTCCATCGTGCAGGTCTGCACGAAGGACCGGATCTCGCGGCGGTTCCTGGAAACCGCTGCAACGACGGCAGACGATCTCGGCATGTCGGTGGTGGCCGAGGGCGTCGAGACGGCGGAAGAACTGCAGATCGTGCGCGAGTCCGGCATCCATATCGTCCAGGGCTATTTCTACAGCAGGCCGCTGCCGGCCATGGACGCCTTCCCCTTGACCGACATCTCGCGTCCGGTGCGCCAGGCCGGTTCGGGCTGAGCCGTTGGCACCGCCGACCGAACTCGCGCCTGCGGCGGGACCGCACGGTCAGCTCCGCGCGCGTCGCGTGACGTCGGCCCGGGCCCGATCACGGCCGCCGACGATCACGCGCCCGGGATAGGCCGATGCAGCCTTCGCCACCGGCCCTCCGGGTCAACCTCTGGCACTCCCTCGGCTTCCGCCTGTCGCTGGTCGTCGTGCTCGCGGTTCTGGTCGGCATGACCAGCACGGTCGGCTTCTTCGTCTACCAGGATTTTCGCCAGACGGTCGCCGCCGAGCAGAACCGCCTGCAGAGTTCTGCCGCCGCTTTCGCCGCCGCAGCATCCAACGCCGTCGCCCAGAAGGACCGGCGCGGCACGCTGGAGGTTCTGCGGGGAATCCGCGATCTCGCCCATGTGCGCTATGCCAGCGCCGCCGATGCCGATGGCGTGATGCTGGCCGAGATCGGCACGTCGGAAGCCCTCGTCAGCACCGACACCGCCCTCGGCGAAGCCAGTCGGCTGTCGCTGCTCTTCGCCGATACGATCACCGGCGGGGCGCCCGTCCGCAAGGGCGGCGTCACCATCGGCGCGATCACCATCCACGCCGACATCGCCTGGCTGCGCGGGCTGTATCTTTCGAACCTCCTGACCTCGCTTCTGGTCGGCGGCACGGTGCTTGTCGCGACGATCTTGGTCGCCTGGGTAATGATTGCCCGGATCGTCGACCCGCTGCGAACGCTGGCGGGCGAATTCGCCGATATCGGCCGCCGTTCCGACCTGTCGAAGCGCCTGCAGGTGACGTCGCGCGACGAGGTCGGCATCCTGTCGGGCGCGTTCAACGACATGTTCGCGCGGATCGACGAGCGCGACCGGCTGCTGCAGCGCCATCGCGAGACGCTGGAGGACACAGTCGCGCTGCGGACCGCGGAAATGCGCAGCGCCAGGGACGAGGCCGAGCGCGCCAATGCGGCGAAATCGGAATTCCTCGCCACGGTCAGCCACGAGATCCGCACCCCGATGAACGGCATGCTGGTGATGGCCGAAATGCTGACGGCCGCCCCCATTGCCGGCCGGTATCTGCGCCATGCCGAGATCATCCTGCGCTCGGGCCGCGGTCTTCTGAACATCCTCAACGACATCCTGGACATGTCCAAGATCGAGGCCGGCCGCCTCGATCTGGAGGAGATCCCGTTGTCGGTCGACACGCTGGTCGAGGACGTGGCCAGCCTGTTTGCCGAGAAGGCCCGGGAGAAATCCCTGTCGATCGCCATCATGATCGATCCCGACGTGCCGGCCGAGATGATCGGCGATCCGGTCCGCATCTCCCAGGTGCTGACCAATCTCGTGAACAACGCCCTGAAATTCACCGAGACCGGCGGCGTGACCATCGCGGTGCGCCGGCGCGATCCTGTCGAGCCCGCGCAAGCAACGCTGAGCTTCGCCATCCGCGACACCGGCATCGGCATTCCCGCCGACAAGCTGGGCAAGCTGTTCGGCCGCTTCACCCAGGCCGACCAGACGATCACCCGCAAGTTCGGCGGCACCGGCCTGGGCCTGGCGATCTCCAAGCAACTGGTCGAGGCGATGGGCGGCACCATCCAGGTCACCAGTCAGGAGGACGTCGGCTCCTGCTTCGGCTTCGAACTGGCCCTTGCGATCACCCGCCCGGCATCGCAGCCGGGGCGCTTTGCGGGCCGCACGATCAGGCTTCTCGACAGCGACCCGATCACCGCCGAGGCGACTGCAAGCCTGCTCGCGCGCCGCGGCGCATATGTCCTGCGCGGCGACGCGGCGGGGCCTCACCCCGCGCTGATCCTGGCCGCACTGCCGGACCTGAGCACATTGTCGAAGGCGGCGCAGGATTTGCCGCCGGTCGTGGTGCTGACGGACGGCAACGCCCGGGGCGGCGGGGACCATGACGGAGCCATGGCGGTCTCGGGCACCCTCGCGCTGCCCCTGCGGCGCAGCGACCTCGACCGCCTGGCGCAATGTCTTGCGAGCGGCGACTTCGCGCCCCTGCGGGACGAAGCCCCGGCGATGGAGCCCGCGGCGACCCTGCCCGACATGGCCGGCCTGCGCGTCCTGGCGGTGGACGACGTCGCGGTCAATCGCGAGGTCCTGAAGGAGGCCCTGTCGACCCTCGGCGTCACGACGATGCTGGCCGAGAGCGGCGAAGCCGCGGTGGCGATGAGCGCGCGCGACGCCTACGACCTGATCTTCATGGATTGCTCCATGCCCGGCATGGACGGCTTCACCGCGACGCGCCTGATCCGCGACGGCGAGCGGTCGGCCGGTCGCCAGCCGGCGACGATCGTCGCCCTGACCGCCCACAAGGACCCCGGCAGGACCGGGGAGTGGCAGAGCGCCGGCATGGACGCCTATTTGACCAAGCCCTTCACGATCCCCCAGATCGCGCGGATCCTCGGCGATTTCACCCCCCGGCCGGGCGCCGGCCATGCCCAGCCAGGCACCGATGGCGCGGACATCGCAGCCACAGCTCCTGCCCCCGACGCCGCGGCGCATCCGCTCCTCGATCCGGCGACGCTGGACATGCTGGCCTCGCTCGCGGCGCGCAGCGGCCCGTCCGTCCTGCAGAAGATCGTCGGCCTGTTCGCAGCCAATGCGCCGAAGGCCCTCGAGGACCTGCAGGAGGCCATGGCGAGCGGCAGCGCCGAGACCGCCCGGCTGGCGCATGCGCTGAAATCCATGTGCAACAGCGCCGGCGCCGCACGCGCGGCAGGCTTGTGCGGGGACATCGAGGCAGCCGCGCAGGCGGGCGAGCCGATCGCCCCCGCCGCGATAACGGAACTGGGACAGGTCCTGGGCGACAGCCATGCCGCGCTGGCCGCGCTCTGCGCCGACGACGGCCGGGATGCTGCGGGACAAACCGCATGAGGCCGGCGTTTCGCAACCCGGCGGCGACGCCTGCAACCGAAAGTTCAAATGCGAAATGCGGAATTCACTCGGTCCTAAGGGCCTGTGAGCGAAAAGGAAAAGCTGTCCCGCCCGCGACCGGAACCCTGACAGGAGGAGGTATGAAATGACGACACGTCTGTATGCCTTCGCCGGCGCGACACGGGGAAATGTCGCCGCGATCGTGGCGCTGCTCGCCCCGGTGCTCCTCTTCACGATGGGCACCGTCGTCAATTTCTCGACCGTCCATTCGGCCAATTCGCGGCTGCAGAGCGCGGCCGACAGCGCGGCCCTGGCCGCCGCGCGGGAATTGTATCTGGCCAACAGCCGGCCCGAGATCCTGAAAAGCGTCGCCTATTCCTTCGCCATGACCAATCTCGGCAGCCAGGCCGAAGGCGTCGAATTCGACGTCGAGATCGGTGGCGCCACCGCGTCGACAGCAGCCGCTCCCTCCGTATCGACGGAAGTCACGGTCACGCTGACCCGCGATTTTGCGAGTTCCCTGCCGATGCCGGACCTGACAGGCACCATCGGCACGCTGACGGCCAGCGCCACGGCGCGGATCGCCGGGGGCGGGCGGATCTGCGCAATCGCCCTCACCAGCGAGGGCAGCAAGGCCATCGACATTTCCGGCAACGCCGTCGTCCATGCCGCCAAATGCGCCGTCTACTCCAACTCCGCAGACCCCAGAGGCCTGTCGGTCACCCGGGTGGCCAAGCTCTCCAGCGAACTCGCCTGCTCGTCGGGCGGCTATGACGGCATCGAGACGAATTACGAGCCGCTGCCGCTGACCGACTGTCCGGCGGTGAGCGATCCGCTGTCCTCGCGGATCCCGCCTGTCCCGACGAAATGCGACCACGAGAATGAACGGATCACCAACAACAACCTGATCCTTCGGCCGGGCGTCTATTGCGGCAAGCTGCAGATCAGCGGCTCGAAAATCACACTGCAGTCCGGCATCTATGTGTTCTGGAATGCCAAGGTGAGGCTCGACAAGGGCAGCGAGGTGATCGGCGACAATGTCAGCCTTGTCTTCATCGGCCACAAATCCAGCCTCGACCTGAAGAACGACTCGACGATCTCCCTTTCGGCATCGGAGGACGGCCCGATGGCGGGTATTCTGATCTATGCCGACAGCCAGAAGAGGAATGCTCGCGACTTCAAGATCGAGAGCAACAACGCCAAGCGCATGATCGGCACGATCTACCTGCCCAATGACACACTGACCATCGGCGGCGACAAGAATGCCGACGGGGTCTGCGATCCCGACATCGCCGTCGTCGACGACGAGGACGAGGACGAAGGCGGCGGGCGTGGCGGCGGCGCCGGCACGCCTGGCTGCAAGGCCAATGTCGGGGAATTCTCCGACTGGACGGCTCTCGTCGCGAACAAGATCACCGTCACATCGGGCGTGAAGCTGGTGCTCAACACCAATTACGCGGGCTCTGACGTACCGGTCCCGGTGGGCGTGGGCCCGGTCGGCGGCAACATCGCCCTGTCGAAGTAGTGACGAGACCCGCCTTTCGCGCCTGAAACCCCTCAGGCGCTGGCGAAGGCGCCTGGATTTCGGCGCCAGACCGAGAAATTGAGGCAGGCCGCCACGCAGGCCCAGACCAGATACGGCACCAGGAGCCATCCGGCGATTGCGTCGATCGCGTAGAACACCGCGATGTTCAGGGCGATGGCCAACGCCATGGCGACGACGTCGGCAAACGCCAGGCCCGGCCGCCGCAAGCCGAAGAACAGCGCCGACCAGCCCGCGTTCAGGACGAGCTGCAGGGCATAGACGGCGAAGGGCAGCGCCACCAGCCCGGCCGCCTGGTAGACGCGCCAGCCGGCGATCGCGATCATCAGATACAGCGCCGTCCAGATCAGCGGGAACGCCAGGTTCGGCGGGGTCCAGCCCGGCTTGTCGAGCCGCTCGTACCAGGCCCCCGGCTTGAAGATCACGCCGCTCATGGCAACGGCCATCATGATGGCGAGAAAGGCGAGGAAGCTGGCGATGGCCGCAAGGCTCATGGTGGTCTCCGATCAGGACATGAAGGCATGCCGTCACCGCCCGAGAGCGGCCTGCGCTCGGCAGATATAGGGTGCTTTCCGGATGGTCTAAAGGTACGGGCTCGTCCAGATGCGCGCCGCGACGACCGCCAGCGCGAGAATCGGAACCAGCATCTGCACCGGCCGCAGCGGGTCGAAGGATCCGGGCGCCTCGCCACGGCGGGAGCCGAGCGGATCGAGGATGGCAAGGCTGGCATAGCCGGCCATCTGTAGCAGCGCCGCGATCATCGGAAAGGCCCAGATCGTCGCAACAAGGCTGCCCACGCCGGCCTGGAACAGCCACAGCATGGTCAGGATCTGCACGGCCGTCACGCCTCCGGGCTGGCCGAAACTCGCGCCGCGCCGGACGCCGGACAGGAAGAGCAGCACCGACGCGCCCCAGAACAGGGTGAGGTTGAGCGCCAGGAACGACTGGGCGTCCGGCGCGAACCACAACGCCAGCGCACCGACGATCAGCGGCAGCATCGCGCCATAGGCGAACATCCGGTCGATCCATGGCGAGCGGGCCGCCTTCCGGGCACCGATTCTGCGTCTGTCCATGTCCGCCTTCCTTCTTGCCGGGGCGAAACTGCACCGGTCCGGCCCGGTTCCGGAAGGGGCCGGCACTGAGGATCGCCCGAAAGGGTTGCACAGGCCACGCCCGATGTGATCCCTGTTGCCGACCGCCGATGCGCCTGCGCGCCGGCTCCCGCCGTCAACAGGAACCCGCCATGACATTGACCGACTATCTTCCCGCCGACCATGGCGAGGCCGTCCTCGTCGGCCGCATCCACGATCCCGAGGTCTCGGGCCCCTCTGTCGTCGTGCTGAAGGGCGATCGCTTCGTCGACGTCTCGGCGCACGCCGCCACCATGTCCGAACTGCTGGAGACCGAGGATCCGGTCGCGCTCCTCGCCCGCGCCGATTCCGGCAAGAGCTGGTCCGCGGAGGAGGTGCTGGCCGCCTCGCCGGCGGATGCGACGAGGCCGCATCTGCTTGCGCCCTGCGACCTGCAGGCCGTGAAGGCCTGCGGCGTCACCTTCGCGCGCTCGATGGTCGAGCGGGTGATCGAGGAGCGTGCCAAGGGCGACCTGGCCCGTGCCCGGGCCATCCGCGAGGAGATCGCCGCGGTCATCGGCGGCACCCTGTCGGACATCAAGGCGGGCTCCCCCGAGGCGGAGCACGCCAAGGAGGTGCTGCTGAAGGGCGGCTACTGGTCGCAATATCTGGAAGTCGGGATCGGTCCGGATGCGGAGGTGTTCACCAAGGCGCCGGTGCTGTCCTCCGTCGGCCATGCCGCCGAGATCGGCATCCTGCCCTCGTCGGCCTGGAACAATCCCGAGCCGGAGGTGGTGCTGGCGGCCAATTCGCGCGGCCAGGTCGTCGGCGCGACGCTCGGCAACGACGTCAATCTGCGGGACGTGGAAGGGCGCAGCGCCCTCCTCCTCGGCAAGGCCAAGGACAACAACGCCTCCTCCGCCATCGGTCCGCTGATCCGCCTCTTCGACGACCGCTTCACCATGGACGACGTGCGCGCGGCCGAACTCGACCTGACGGTCACCGGCACCGATGGCTACGTTCTGGAAGGGCGCAGTTCCATGCGCGAGATCAGCCGCGACCCGCTGGATCTGGTCGGCCAGACCTGCAGCCGCCACCATCAGTATCCCGACGGGTTCATGCTGTTCCTGGGCACGCTCTTCGCCCCGGTCGAGGACCGCGACGTGGCCGGCGAGGGCTTTACCCACAAGCTCGGCGACAAGGTGGAAATCGCCAGCGCGCGCCTCGGCCGGCTGGTCAACACCGTCACCCACACCGACAAGGCACCAAAGTGGACCTTCGGCATCACCGAACTGATGCGCAACCTCGCCGCCCGCGGCCTGCTCGGCGCCTCGCGCGCCTGATCCGATCAGCCGGAACGGGGTGCCCCGCTTCCGGCCGGACGCCTCTGCGAACAGGGCTCGTCGGCGCGGGCCGAAGGTCCGTCAGCGTCCGTGTCTGGCCCGCCACTCCGCGAAGGCAACCTGGTGCTCGTCCCTGGTGCAGGGATAGAGCCCCATGATCGACGCCCCGTCGCGGACGCGCTCGACGACGAAATCCTCGTAGGCGGTCATCTCCACCGCCTCGTCGGCCACCTCGTCGGCGATGTCCGCCGGGATGACGATCACGCAGTCGTCGTCACCGACCACCACGTCGCCCGGAAAGACCGGCGAGTCGCCGCAGCCGATCGGCCCGTTGATCTCGATCGCCTCGTGCAGGGTCAGGTTGGTCGGGCTCGACGGCCGCGTATGATAGGCCGGCATGTCGATGCCGCCGATCGTCGCCGCGTCGCGAAAGCCGCCATCGGTCACCACGCCGGCGACGCCGCGCACCATGAGCCGGGTGATCAGGATGTCGCCTGCGCTGGCCGCGCGCGGGTCCTTGCGGCTGTCGATGACCATGACATGGCCGGCCGGGCACGCTTCGATGGCGGCGCGCTGCGGATGGTCGGGCTTGCGGAACTCTGCGAGCTGGTTGCGGTCCTCGCGCGCCGGCATGTAGCGCAGGGTGAAGGCCGGGCCGACCATGTTGCGCCCCTTCGGGGCCACCGGACGAACCTCCTGGATCACCTGGTTGCGCAGGCCGCGCTTGAAGAGCGCCGTGGCCAGCGTCGCCACCGAGACGCCCATCAGTTTCTGCCGTGTCGCTTCGTTCATCGCCAAGGTCTCGCTTCGGGTCGTTGGTCGCGCGCCCTTCGGGCGCCGCCTTTGTCAGATCAGGCCGTTGGTGGTGAGGAAATCGGTCATGCGCGCCTGCTGGGCCTCGCTCAGCGGCCAGGCGGACGGCGGCCGCGTGGGCCCGCAATCCTGCCCCATCGCTGCGAGCGCCGCCTTCACGCCGGTGACGTTGGTCCCGTTCAGTTCCTCCGCCCGGATCTCCTCGAAGGCGCGCATGCCGGCGATGAGCTGGCGGGCCGCCGCAAAGTCGGAGGCTTCCAGCGCCGCATGGATCGCCATGGAGCGCTCCAGCCAGACATTGATCAGGCCCGAGGTGAAGCCCCGCGCGCCGACGGCGTAGAAGGCCGGCGCCCAGACTTCGGCAAGGCCGCCGACCCAGGTGATCGAGGGATCGCAGGCGGCGATGGCCTCGGCGAGCTTCATCGGATTGGGCGTTGCCCATTTCACGCCCTTGACGCCCGGCAGCGCGCAGAGGGCGGCGATGCCCCCGGTGCCGATCGCGTCGTTGCGCAGATACAGCATGACCGGCAACCCGCCCGAGGCATCGATGATGGCGCGGACATAGTCGACGGTGCCGCGCGGCGCGACGAAAGGATCGGGCGGCTGGTGCACCATCAGCGCCGAAGCCCCGGCATCGGCCGAGGCCCGGGCCAGCCGGCAGGCATCGCGGATGCCGCGGCCGACGCCGGCGAGCAGCGGCGCGCGCCCCGCCACAAGTGCGGCAACCTCGCGGACCATGGTCACGGCCTCGTCCGTGGTCAGCGCATAGAACTCGCCGGTATTGCCGTTGACCACCGGCATGTGCACGCCCGCGGCCAGCGCCCGGTCCAGGATCGGCGCCAGCCGCCCGGGCGCAATGTCGCCCGCCGCGTCATAGGGCGTGACCAGAATGCCGGAAATGCCCGCAAGGGCCCTGTCGAGGTCGTGGCGCATGGCGGCCTTCAGAATATGTCGGGTTCGGGGACCGCCGGGCCGAAGCCCCGCTCGAGATAATCGAAGTCGCAGCCCTTGTCGGCCTGGGTGACGTGGCGCGAGAACATCCAGCCATAGCCGCGGCCGTAGCGCGGCTCTGGCGGCTTCCAGGCCTCGCGGCGCGCCGCCAGCTCGGCCTCGTCCACCAACATGTCGAGGCGTCGGTTCGGCAGGTCGAGGCGCACGATGTCGCCGGTCTTCAGCAGTGCCAGCGGCCCGCCCACGAAGGATTCCGGCGCCACATGCAGGACGCAGGCCCCGTAGGACGTGCCCGACATCCGCGCGTCGGAAATGCGCAGCATGTCCCGGTGTCCCTGCTTGATCAGCGCCTTGGGGATCGGCAGCATGCCCCATTCCGGCATGCCGGGCCCGCCCTGCGGCCCGGCATTGCGCAGGACCAGCACGTGGTCCGGCGAAACGTCGAGGGTTTCGTCGTCGATCGCCGCCTTCATCTCGGGATAAGAATCGAAGACCAGCGCCGGGCCCTGGTGCACATGGAAGCGCGGATCGCAGGCCGCAGGCTTGATCACCGCCCCGTCCGGGCAGAGATTGCCGCGCAGCAGCGCCAGCGAGCCCTCGTGATAGACCGGGTTGGACAGGGGCCGGATCACGTCGTCATTGTAGACCTCGGCGCCTTCCAGGCATTCGCCGAGGGTCTTGCCCGTGACGGTGATGCAGGAGGTGTCGAGCCGCGCCTCGATCTGCTTCATCAGGGCGCGCAGCCCGCCCGCATAGAAGAAGTCCTCCATGAGATAGTCCTTGCCCGATGGGCGGACATTGGCGATCAGCGGCGTCGTGCGTCCCAGCGCGTCGAGATCGTCCAGCGTCAGGTCCACCCCGGCGCGGCGCGCCATGGCGATGATGTGGACGACGGCATTGGTCGAGCAGCCGGTGGCCATGGCCACGATCGCCGCATTGCGCACGGCGGCCGCGGTCACGATCTTGTCCGGCGTCAGGTCCTCCCAGACCATGTCCACGATCCGCCGGCCGCAGGCCGACGACATGCGCTGGTGGCCGGAATCGGCGGCCGGGATCGACGAGGCGCCCGGCAGGGTCAGCCCCATCGCGTCGGCGATCGCCGTCATGGTCGAGGCGGTTCCCATGGTCATGCAGGTGCCGACCGAGCGCGCGATGCCACCCTGGATGCCGAGCCATTCCTCGTCGGTGATGTTGCCGGCGCGGCGCTCGTCCCAGTATTTCCAGGCATCCGAACCGGAGCCGAGGATCTTGCCGGCATAATGGCCGCGCAGCATGGGCCCGGCTGGCAGGTAGATCATCGGCACGCCGGCGGTCAGCGCGCCCATGACCAGGCCCGGCGTGGTCTTGTCGCAGCCGCCCATCAGCACCACCCCGTCGAGGGGGTGCGAGCGGATCGTCTCCTCCGTCTCCATGGCCAGCATGTTGCGGTAGAGCATGGAGGTCGGCTTGGTGAAGCTCTCGTCCACCGACAGCGACGGCAGTTCGACGGCAAAGCCGCCGGCCTGGGCGACGCCGCGCTTCACGTCCTGCACGCGCTCGCGAAAATGGCCGTGGCAGGAATTGAGCTCCGACCAGGTGTTCAAGACGCCGATGATCGGCTTGCCGCGGAAATCCTCCTCCGCATATCCGAGCTGCATCATCCGAGAGCGGTGGCCGAAGCTGCGCAGATCGTCGGGCGCGAACCAGCGGGCGCTGCGCAGGGTCTCCGGCGTCTTCCGGCTGGTCTCGGCCATGTGTCCTCCGCCAACAATTTGACGGAATGTATGCGCTTCCATCAGGAGGTGTCAACGCAAGGACGGGCACGCGTTCTCTGCTACAGGATCGACCGGAGGGTTCGAACCGCGGATGACAGAACGGAAAGAATGCGTATACATCTATCGACCGAATGACGTGATATTTCGAACCGATCGACCCACGATCCGCGTTGGTTCGATACGCCATGCAATACACCGGATACCGACAGCGCCGGACGAGGCCATCGATGAACGAGCCCGAAACGCAGCCGAAGGAGTCTCACCGCGGCGGCGGTACCGTCACGATGGCAACGGTCGGGCGCCTCGCCGGTGTCTCCCAGGTGACCGTGTCGCGTGCGCTCAGCGATCCCACCCGGGTCGCGCCGGCCACGCTGGACAGGATCCGCGCGGCGATCGCGACCACCGGATTCGTGCCCAATGCCCTGGCCGGCGCCCTCGCCTCGCGCCGCAGCCGGCTCATCACCGCCCTGGTGCCGTCGATCACCAACATCGTCTATGCCGCCATGATCAAGGCCTTCAGCGAGCGGATCCGCGAGCACGGCTACCAGATCCTCCTGTCGGAAACCGGGCTCGATCCCGCCGACGAGGAAACACTGATCGAGACGCATCTATCGCGCCGGCCGGACGCGATGCTGTTGACCGGCATCCACCACACGGCGAGGGCCCGCCGGATGCTGCTCGGCGCCGGCATTCCAGTGGTCGAGATGTGGGACATCACGGAGTCTCCCATCGATCTCTGCGTCGGCTTTTCCCATGTCGAGGCGGGGCGGGAAGCAGCCGATTTCGCCGCCGCGGCCGGTTATGTCCGCGCCGGCACGGTGTCGGCCGGCGACGAGCGTGCGGCGCGCCGCAAGGCTGCGTTCGTCGCGCGCTTTGCCCGGCATTCGGACGCAGCGGTCGAGCAGGTCGACTTCGAAGGGTCGGCGAGCCTCGAGCGGGGTCGGCAGGGTCTGGCCGAGCTCGTCAACGGGCGTGGCTTCAGCCGCGGCGTAGTCTTCTGCAGCTCCGACCTCCTCGCCCATGGCGTCGTGATCGAGGCCAGGGCACGCGGTCTTGCCGTGCCGGGCCAGATCGCGGTGATCGGCTTCGGCGACCAGGATTTCGCGGCCCATGTGGAGCCCGGCCTGACCACCATCCGGGTCGACCGCCCGGCCTTCGGCCGCGCCGCGGCGGAGGTGATCCTCGCCCGCTTCGATGGCCAAAGCCCGCCGGCGGCCGTCACCGATCTCGGCTTTCGGATCGTGGCGCGCGGATCGGCCTGATCGCGGCCGCCTGCAGCGGCGTCGAGCGCCCGTCCGGGTCGGGACGGTCTTGCAGTGTGGCGTTTCCGGCAAATCGCCTGCAGGAGCCGGCCAACGCGCGTTGTCACCAGATCGTCACGAACCGTTTACCCGGCCTTATGACTTGCTCGCCGACAAAGTCCCAAATGAAACTTCCAGGATAAGCAATTGTCCCAGTTCCGCGATCCTCGCACGACGATGCGTCTCGGCCATGCCTCGATGCTCGGCTGGCTCCTGGCGATCCTGGGGCTCGCTGCACTCGGGCTTTTCGAAGCGGACGGCGAGGATCCGCTGATGACCCGGATCCTGGCCGCCATGGCCGTGGTCGCGGTGATCGCCCTCGCCTCGGCCTGCTGGCAGCATCGCCTCGAGATCGAGCTGTTCCGTCAGAAGGCGGTGACGGACCGCCAGAACGCACAGATCCACGAACGCGACGCGGCCACCGGCGCGCTGACCCGGCGGGTCTTCATCAGCCGTTGCGGGGAGCGCCTGAAGAGCGTCCCCGGATCGGGTGGCCACGCGCTGTTGCTCATCGACCTGGATCATCTCAAGCAGATCAACGACGCCTATGGCCACGACATGGGCGACGCGGCCCTGCGGCATCTCGCATCGGTCGCCGGCCGCCTTTTCCCCGGCAGCATCATCGGCCGGGTCGGCGGCGACGAATTCGCACTTCTGACGCAATGCGCTTCACCAATCGGTGCCACCCGGCTGGCCGGGCGCTTCCTCAGCGAACTGGACCGCACCGTCTATCATTCCGGCCGGCCGATGAACCTGTCGGCGTCAATCGGCATCGCCTGCGCCTGTGCCTGTGGCGACACCGCCCTGTTCGACGATCTGATGCAATATGCCGACCTTGCCCTCTACCAGAGCAAGCGCAACGGCCGCGCCCAGGCCACCCTGTTCGAGAGCGAGATGCTGCGGGACCAGAAGCACATCCGCTACATCGAGCGCGAATTGCGGGCCGCGATCCTGCTCAACGAGCTGGAACTCGCCTATCAGCCCATCGTGCGGGTCGATGGCACGTTGCATGGCCTCGAGGCGCTGGTGCGCTGGCGCCATCCCCTGCGCGGCGTCATTCCTCCGGTGGATTTCGTTCCCATCGCCGAACAGTCGATGCTGATCGACCTGCTGGGCGAATGGGTCTTCCGCCGCGCCTGCCGGGACGGCATGGGCGCGGGCTCCCTCAGCATCGGCGTCAATTTCTCCGCCAGCCAGCTCAAGCGCGACGATGTGGTGGCGATGGTCGACCGGGTGCTGGCGGAAACCGGCATGCCGGCCAGTCGGATCGTCATCGAGATCACCGAATCGGTGGCGATGAACGCCAACGAGCATGTCATCCGGCGGCTGACGGCGCTCCGTGCCCTGGGCGTGCGCATTTCGCTCGACGATTTCGGCACCGGCTTCTGCGGCTTTTCCTATCTGCGCACCTTCCCGATCGATTCCCTCAAGATCGACCGCAGCTTTGTGGCCCGGCTGGGGGACAGCGAGGCCGAGAACGTGCTGATCACCGCGCTCGCCAGCGTGGCGAACGCCATGGGCCTGTCCCTCGTCGCCGAGGGAATCGAGACGGCCGAGCAGATGGTGCTCGCCACGACCGCGGGCTGCCGGCTTCTGCAGGGCTATCATATCGCCCGGCCACAACCCTGGTCGGACATCGAGACGATGCTGGCCGGCGAGGGCGCGATCGTATCGACGAAGGCGGCGGCCGCCTGAGCGGTTGATCTCACGTTGCCAGACCGCACGCGGCTGACCTGCGGCGGCGAGAAGCCTGGATCCGGAACCGCGGGCCGCAGGCGAAGCGTATTGCGCGTCACGCGGCGGATCACCGCGAAAATGCCGCCTGGGGAACAAGCAACCCCGATCCGGCGTCCCTGCGCCAAACCATTCCTTGATGGACACGCCGCGAATACCGAGTTTCCGGGCAACGCGCGACGAGCGCCCTCTCATCTCGGGAACGACCATCATGAAGCTCACGCTTGCAACACTCTCCGCCGCCCTTCTCATCGGCACGGCCGCCCATGCAGGCAGCCTCGAAGACGTAACGTCCTCCGGCACGCTGCGGATCGGCACCGAGGGCACCTATGCCCCCTTCACCTATCACGACACATCCGGGACCCTCGTCGGCTTCGACGTCGAGATCGGCCGCGAGATCGCCAGGCGCCTCGGCGTGGAGGCGGAATTCGTCGAGGGCAAGTGGGACGGTCTCATCGCCGGCCTCGCCTCGGACCGCTACGACGCGGTGATCAACCAGGTCGGCATCACCGAGGAGCGCCAGGCCCGCTTCGATTTCTCCAAGCCCTATATCTTGTCCAAGGCCGTTCTCATCGTGAAGGACGACAATGACGAGATCGCCGGCTTCGCCGATCTCGACGGCAAGCGCGCGGCCCAGTCGCTGACATCCAATTACGGCCGCATCGCCGAGGAAGCCGGCGCCAGCCTTGTCGGCACGGACGGCTTCGACCAGTCGATCCAGCTCGTCATCACCGGGCGCGCCGATGCGACGATCAACGACAACCTCTCCTATCTCGACTTCAAGAAGCAGCAGCCCGACGCGCCGGTGAAGGTCGTTGCCAGCGAGGCCGAGGCCGCCGCCTCCGGCGTGGTCGTCCAGAAGGGCAATCCCGAGCTCGTCGCCGAGATCGACAAGGCACTCGACGCCATCCGCGCCGACGGCACCTACGAGACCATCTCGCAGAAATATTTCGGCGCCGACGTCTCGCGCTGATCGTGATGGCGGCGGCGGCACGATGCCGGCCGCCGCCGCCGCGCTACATCGTTGCTGCAGGGCCGCGCTTCTGACGTAGAGCGCCCCCACTTGCCGCTGCGACAGGATCGGACCCTCCCTTGCACCCCACCCTGCAACTGATGCTCGATTCGCTCTGGCCCCTGGTCCGGGCGGGTCTCGTCTTCACCGTGCCGCTGGCGATCCTGTCCTTCGCCTTCGGCCNCACCCCACCCTGCAACTGATGCTCGATTCGCTCTGGCCCCTGGTCCGGGCGGGTCTCGTCTTCACCGTGCCGCTGGCGATCCTGTCCTTCGCCTTCGGCCTGTCGCTCGGCTTCCTCACCGCCGTGGTGCGACTGTTCGGCCCCAGGCCGCTGGCGGCGGTGGCACGCTTCTATGTCTGGTTCATCCGCGGCACGCCGCTGCTCGTCCAGCTCTTCGTCATCTTCTATGGCCTGCCCAGCGTCGGCATCCTCATCGACGCCTTCCCGGCGGCGCTGATCGGCTTCACCCTCAGCGTCGGCGCCTATACGTCGGAGATCATCAGGGCGGCCCTGTCCTCCATCGGCAAGGGCCAGTGGGAGGCCGCCTATGCGATCGGCATGACCCAGAGCCAGGCGATGAAGCGCACCGTCGTGCCCCAGGCCGTGCGCGTCGCCGTGCCGCCGCTGTCGAATTCCTTCATCTCGCTGGTGAAGGACACCTCGCTGGCCGCGGCCATCACCGTGCCCGAGATGTTCCAGCAGGCCCAGCGTATCGTGGCGACCACCTACGAGCCGCTGATCCTGTATGTGGAGGCGGCGCTGCTCTACCTCGTCCTGTCCTCGGTCCTGTCGACCCTGCAGAGCCGGCTGGAAAAACGCTTCGGCCGCCAGGGCGGCTATCTGGAGTCCGGCGCATGATCCGCCTGTCCGGCATCCGCAAGCGTTTCGGCGACAACGAGGTCCTGCGCGGCGTCGATCTCGGCATTGCCGAGGGCCGCGTCACGGCGCTGATCGGCCCGTCCGGCAGCGGCAAGAGCACGCTGCTGCGCACCGCCAACCTCCTGGAGATGCCGGAGGCGGGCACGCTGGAGATCGGCGACACGCGGGTCGCCTTCGCGCCGGGAGCGCGGCCATCGCAGGCGCAGATCCTGGCGACCCGTCGCAAGACCGGCATGGTCTTCCAGAACTTCCAGCTCTTCCCGCACCGGTCCGTCGCCGAAAACGTGACCGAAGGACTGGTCACCGTCTGGAAATGGCCGGCGGCCAGGGCACGAAGCCACGCCATGATGCTTCTGGAGAAGGTCGGCATGGCCCACAAGGCCGATGCCTGGCCGTCGACATTGTCCGGCGGCCAGCAGCAGCGCGTGGCCATCGCCCGGGCGATCGCCGCGTCGCCGACGCTGCTTCTGTGCGACGAGCCGACATCGGCCCTCGATCCCGAACTCGCCATCGAGGTGGTGGACGTGCTGCGCAGCCTCGCCGAGGAAGGCATGACCATGCTCATGGCCACCCACGATCTGCGGCTCGCCGCCCAGATCGCCGATCATGTGGCGTTTCTCGACGGAGGCGACATCGTCGAGGAGGGATCGCCGGAGACGATCTTCCGCCAGCCGGAGGATCCACGGACGATCCGCTTCGTCGGAACCCTTCTCGGCACCGCCGGCGGGTGATCGGCGGGGCGAGAATTGCCCGCCGCCCCGTGTGCATCAGCGGTCGAAGGCGACCGCCGAAAAACGTCCGGTCCGGTAGCGGACGCCGGCGCGAAAGCCGCGGGCGAAGGCCCGCTCGACCGCTTCCGTCACGAGGGCGGGCGGGGTGGCGGCGTCGTCGAACGCCAGGAAATGGTGGAGAAAGACGATCCGCCCGCCCGGGGCCACCGCCGCTCGCAGCCGGGCCAGCATCTGCCGCAGATCGTTCGGCCGCAGGTAGTAGAGGAGCTCCGACACCACCACGAGGTCATAGGGCCCGCGCGGCATGTCTCGTGGCAGCACCGCCTCGGCAAAGCGGATTTGCCGCGACCCCGCATTGCGCTCCCGCGCGATCGCGAGGGCCGACGGCGAACTGTCCAGCGCCAGGAGACGCAGCGATGTCTTGCCCAGGACGGCCGTGGTCTCGCCGTTGGCGCAGGCAAGTTCCAGCGCACGGCCCCGCGTCCGCGTGCCGACCGCCTCCATCAGGATACGCCGCTTGAACCGCTCGAAGGGCGAGGCGGCATAGCGCCACGGATCGGGATCGGCGGCGAACATCGCCTCGAACCCGTCCACATCAATCGGCTTGGCCATCCTGCCAGTAACTTTCGATCGGGCCCGTCAGCCGGGCGATGGTCGTTTCGTCGAGGCGGAAGCCGTCCGGATCGTCGTCGATCAGCGCCGTGGTCTGGGACAGATGCGCGGCGACCGCCGCACGCTTGGTCTCGACGGCCGCGGCAATGTCGAAGGAGACACGGCGCATCTCCCCCGGGCGCGGGTGGTCGTCCGCCGCGCCCAGCTCGTCGAGCCAGATGGCGTATTCCAGCCGGTCCGGCGTCAGGCCTTCCAGCGCCAGCGCCTGGGTGACGAGATGCCAGGCGGCGCGGTGGTCCGAATGCGGATCGCGGCGCCAGGGTAGCAGCACGAGGTCGGGCCCGAACCCGGCGGCGACGGCGCGGATTACTCCAAGGGCCGCGTCCCAGCCGCTCGAGCCCTCTTCCGGCAGATCGGCATCGGGCAGGTCGAGGAAGCTCCGGGGCATGACGCCGAGACCGAGAATGGCCAGCGCGTCCTCGGCCTCCTGGAGACGCTTGGCGGCGAGCGCCGGCCGGGGCCATGTCGGCGAGTTGCGGTGCGAGGCGCCGCCGTCGGTGACGAACAGCGTGTGGAAGTGGCGGCCATCCCTGGCGAGAATGGCGGCAAGGCCGCCGCACCCAAGCGATTCATCGTCGGCATGGGGCGCGACGATGAGGATGTTGCGGGCGGCCAGCATGCGCGGATCGCGCGCCTGGCTCATGCGTCCGGTCCCTCGCCCGGCAGCCAGTCGCCGGCGGCGATGGCGTCGCCGAGCGCGCGCAGGGCGCCGTCGGGATTGGGTTGCCGCAGATAGGTGCGCAGGTCGCGCACCAGCCGCTCCAGCGGATGCGGCCGGTTGAAGCCGGCGGCCCCTACCGCGCGCTCGGCGTCCTCCAGGACCGCCAGCGCCGCAGCCTCGACCGCCGAGCGCGTTGCATTGGCCGTCGCCACGAGATGGCGTTGTTTCGCTGCATCGGCCGGATCGGCAGCCGCACTGGCCCATGCACGGGCCCCGCGAACCAGCCAACCATGGGCGGCATCGACCGCCAGCCCCATCCGGGCCAGGCGCTGCGCCTGATAGGGATCCGCAGCCCGGCCGGTGCGCGTCAGATGTTCGAGCGCGACATCGAAGACGGCATGGAGCCCACCCACCTGCACGGCGGCAAAGCGGATGGCTCCGCCACTGAACCACGGCTCCGTGGTGTAGTCCCCGGGCCGGCCCAGCCGATGTGCGTCGTCGATGACGACGCCGGAAAAATCGACGACATGGCTGCCCGAGCCGCGCATGCCCATCGGGTCCCACCACGACCGGTCGACAGGCGCGTCGGCGAGCGGCATCAGCAGCATCTGCCGACCGGCCTCGCTCGGGACCGTGACGATCGCCCGCGACAGCCCGTCGACGCCGGAAGCGAAGTTCTTGGCGCCGGACAGGGTCCCGGCGGTCTCGGTCAGGGGATGGCCGGGCGCATCGGTGTTCCAGACCCCAAGCCATGCGCCGTCGGCCGCGGCATGGCGCACCGCCTCGCGCTGGGCGTCGCTGCCATAGGCGCGGATCAGCAGCAGCGCGTTGACATGTCCCTCATAGATGCGGCCGACACTGAGATCGCCGCGTCCGATCGCGGCGAGCAGACGCAGGAGATCGCCGATCCTGGCGGGCTCCAGAGGCGGATCGGCGGCGAGCGACGAATTGGCCAAGAGCGCGAAGGCCGCATGGGGAAACGCCGCCTCCGTCTCGTAGGACCGCGGCAAGACGAACAGCGCGCGGCTGAGAGCCGACGCCGCATCCTGCGGTCGAAGCTTATGCAGCATGCTCTCTGGCCTCATCCCGTCTCAGCAATTGTCCCAGTTCCGCGATCGCCTGCACCACCGGCATCATCCCTGGGGCATCCGGCTCGTCCGGTGCGAAGCGTTCGATCAGGGCATAGGATGGCAGGACGCGGCCGTCCGCATCGTGCAGTTCGGCGGGCTTCAATCCGAGACGCGTGGCGATAACAGCCAGTCGCGCCGGGTCGGCACGGCCGACTTCGCGCAGAAGATTGCGGCGGACGGCCCGTGCCAGCGCCCGTTGTGGCGCTTCCACCAGATGCGGTCGCCCCGCTTCGGCGTCGGCAACCCATTGCGCCAGCGTATCGGCCATGCCGCCCGCGGCGCGTCCGCAGGTGCGGGCCGAGACTTCCACCCACACCGCAGGATCGTGGCGCAGGCTGAAACCGGCGCGCCGCACCCGGGCGACGAATTCGAGATCCTCGCGGAAGGCCGTCGCCGGCAGGCCGGCCACCGCGTCGTAGACACTGGCACGCACGGCCAGGCTCGCGCCGGTATGGTCGCGATGGCGCGGCCAGGGATCGTGGGGTATCGGATCCACATGGCAGGCGAGCCGGTCGCACAATTCAGCATAGCAGAGATAGTTCTCCACCCTTGCTCCGAAGGCCGGCCCCAGAAGCGCCTCCTCGCGCCGGTCGCCGACCACGCGGCCACCCACTAGATCGGCACCACGTTCGATCGCGGAAAGATTGGCGTCGATCCAGCCGGCGGACGGCACCGCATCCGCGTCGGTGGTCAACAGCACGGTGCGTTCGGGCTCGCTCGAGAGCGTGCGGGCGAGATCCATGCCCAGCCGCCGCGCGGCACCAACATGGGCGAAGGGCGCGGGAAACAGACATTCGACCACGTGCAGCCGCAGCCGCGTGCCGGCCGCGGCGGCCTCTGCGGCGGCCCGGGAGCGGTCGTCGGTGTTGTTGAGGACAAGGACGACGTCGAGAAACTGGCCGCAGCGGGCGATCCAGCTCTGATCCGCCAAGGAGCGGAGAAGCGCCGGCAGGCGCTCCTCCTCGTTGCGGGCCGGCACCGCCACGATCGGCAGGTGCCCACAGGCTATTGCCAAGGGACGCCGCGCCCCCTGACCGAGGGGCTGGCTGTCAGACGACATTGACGTTGGGTTCACGCTGCCAGTGCCGCAACTTGCGGCAGTGGGCGATGAAGGCCGGCGCGCCCCCGGCACTGCCCAGTTGCAGACAGCCCTCGTCGAGATCGGCGGCCAGGCCGGCCTTCTCGAACAGCGGCATCGCCTCCGCCGAGTAGGCGATGAACTTGCAGTGGGCGAAGGCATCGGTAACGAAGTCGCGCGCCGTCGCCTCGTTGGCGAGAATGGCCGCCCCATCGCTTGAGGCCAGGACCGCAACGGCGTCGTAGAGCAACGACGGTCCGCCATCGACCTTCTGCTTGGCCTCGATCCAGCTGCCGTCGCTGGCCTCGACGCCGCCGACCATCGGCGCCACCAGTTCCATCATCGCGCCCTCGGCCTCGATGGCGGATTTCAGTCCGGCAAGCAGTCTTGCATCGACGCCGTCGGTGACCAGCACGCCGACCTTGCGGCCCTTGAAGCTCTCCGGGCCATTGAGGATGATTGACAGCTTTGGTGAGGTGTTCAGGTCCATCCGCGTCGGCATCGCCGCCTGGGCAGGCGCCGGCATCTCCTTCAGGCGCAGGCTCTTGGCGACCGCGCCGGCGAGATCCTCGTCGACATTCAGGAGATGCGAGACGATGCGCGCCCGGATCGCCAGCGTTTCGACCTTGGACAGTTCGAAGGTGAAGGCGTCGGCGATGTGCTGGCGCTCGGTCCGGGTCTGCGACAGGTAGAACTGCCGGGCCTGGCTGTAATGGTCGGCGAAGGTTTCCGAACGGACCCGCTGCTTCCGGCCGGCTTCCTCGGCCGGGAAGCTCTGATACGTGCCCCGCGGCGCCTCGCGCGGCCCACCAGCTTCCCCGCCCCAGGAGTTCGGCTCGTAATTCGCGCGACCCCGGGGGTTGCGCATGGACATGTGGCCGTCCTGCTGGAAGTTTCGCACCGCAGTCCGCGGCGCATTCACCGGGATATGGGTGAAGTTCGGTCCGCCCAGACGCTTCAGCTGCGTGTCCAGGTAGGAGAAGTTGCGGCCCTGCAGCAGCGGGTCGTTGGTGAAGTCGATGCCCGGCACGATGTTGCCGGTCTGGAAGGCAACCTGCTCGGTTTCCTGGAAGAAATTGTCGACGCAGCGGTCCAGCGTCATCTTACCGACGATGCGGATCGGGACCTCTTCCTCGGGGATGATCTTGGTTGCGTCGAGAATGTCGAAGTCGAAGCGATCGGCGAAATCGTCGTCGAAGAGCTGCAGGCCGAGTTCCCACTCCGGATAGTCGCCCATCTGGATCGCGTCCCACAGGTCGCGGCGGTGGAAGTCGGGATCGGCGCCGTTCAGCTTCAGCGCCTCGTTCCACACCACCGACTGCATGCCCTGCTTGGGCTTCCAGTGGAACTTCACATAGGTCGACTTGCCCTCGGCATTGATCATGCGGAACGTATGGACGCCGAAGCCTTCCATGAAGCGGAACGAGCGCGGAATCGTGCGGTCGGACATGATCCACAGGGCCATGTTCATGGCTTCCGGCGTCAGGGACATGAAGTCCCAGAAATTGTCATGTGCCGTCTGGGCCTGCGGGAAGCCGCGGTCCGGCTCCTGCTTGGCCGCGTGGATCAGGTCGGGGAACTTGATGGCGTCCTGGATGAAGAACACCGGGATGTTGTTGCCCACAAGGTCCCAGTTACCTTCCGCGGTATAGAAGCGGCAGGCGAAGCCGCGCACGTCGCGGGCCAGGTCGGCCGAGCCCTTGTTGCCCGCCACGGTCGAGAAGCGGACGAACATCTCGGTCTTCTCGCCGGCCCGCTGGAACATGTCGGCACGGGTGATGTCGGACAGGGATTCGTAGGTCTCGAACACGCCATGCACCCCGAAGCCGCGGGCATGCACGACGCGCTCGGGGATGCGCTCGTGGTCGAAGTGGAAGATCTTCTCGCGAAAGGCCTGATCCTCGATCAGCGTGGGGCCGCGCGGACCGACCTTGAGCGAATTCTGGTCGTCGCCGATCGGGGCGCCGCCCTGGGTCGTCAGCTGCGGCACGTCGCCGCCCGCGACCTGGTGCAGTTCGCCGCCCTCACCCCGATAATCCTGGCTGTTGCCGGTGCTCAGGGGTGTTTCGGCGTTCTTGTGCTGGGACATGTATGCTCCGGGTCTGTGAAATCCTCCCTGCCGTAAGGTGTCTGGAGCCCGAAAGGATGCGCGCAATCGCGGATAAATTTCCGCACGCCGCGCCCGCAAACGCCGCGTCGGCACGGAGTTCGGGCGGGCGATGCGCCCTGCCAAGACCAGGGACGGGCGACCCTCGCCGGACGGAGTGGGCAGGCCGGCCGGTGCGCAGCTCAGGTCGTGCGCCGGTCCGCCGCCGGGCGCCCTATTCCTTCACGGCTCCGGTCATCGACGACACGTAGTAGTCGACGAAGAACGAGTAGAGCACGACGACCGGCAGGGAGCCGAGCAGCGCGCCGGACATCAGCGCGCCCCACTCGTAGATGTCGCCGCGCACGAGTTCGGTGAGGACGCCGACCGGCACAGTCTTGTTCTCAGAGGAGGAGATGAAGGTCAGCGCGTAGATGAACTCGTTCCACGACAGGGTGAAGGCAAAGATGCCCGCCGAGATGAGGCCGGGCACGGCCAGCGGCAGCACCACCTTGGTCAGGATCTGCCAGCGCGTCGCCCCGTCGACAAGCGCCGATTCCTCCAGCTCGAACGGGATGGTGCGGAAATAGCCCATCAGCAGCCAGGTGCAGAACGGGATCAGGAAGGTCGGATAGGTCAGGATCAGGGCGAACATGGAATCGAAGATGCCGACCTGGAAGACGATGAAGGCGAGCGGAATGAACAGGATCGACGGCGGCACCAGATAGGCCAGGAAGATCAGCAGCCCGGTGACCCGCGCCCCGGAAAAGCGGATCCGCTCGATAGCGTAGGCCGCGAAGACCGAGGCGGCGAGCGCCAGGAAGGTCGAGCAGACCGCGACCACCATCGTGTTCCACAGCCAGCCCGGGTAGGAGGTCTCGAACAGGAGATACTTGATGTGCTCCAGCGTCGGCCCGACCACCCAGAACGGGCTGTAGGTCTGGTAGTCGGTGAGCTGGTTGTCGGGCTTCACCGCGGTGATCACCATCCAGTAGAACGGGAACAGCAGCACGAAGACGAACACCGCCAGCGGCAGGTAGATCGTCAGGATGCGCCGCGGCACGGTGTCGAACTGGCTGAGGCCGGCGGCATCCGCCCGCTCGCTCGCCGCCTGTGCGGCCGCCGATCGCTTGCTCATCGGATCGTCCTCCCTGCCATCTGCCCGCGCCTCATTCGCCGCCTCCCTGCTGCCATCGGCGCCGCTGCAGGCCGAAGAAGGAGAACAGGATCGCGGCGAGCAGGAACGGGATCATTGCCACCGCGATGGCCGCGCCCTCGCCGAGCTGGCCTCCGGGGATCGCCCGCTGGAAGGAGAGGGTCGCCATCAGGTGTGTGGCGTTGACCGGCCCGCCGCGGGTCAGGACGTAGATCAGCTGGAAATCGGTGAAGGTGAACAGCACCGAGAAGGTCATCACCACGGCGATGATCGGCGTCAGCAATGGCAGGGTGATCTTGGTGAAGCGCTGCCAGGCTGTGGCGCCGTCCAGCGCCGCCGCCTCGTTCAGCGATTGCGGGATCGTCTGCAGGCCGGCGAGCAGCGAGATCGCCACGAAGGGGATGCCGCGCCAGACATTGGCCGCGATGACCGACGCCCGCGCATTGTTGGGGTCGCCGAGGAAGTTGATCGGCGCGTCGATCCAGCCCCATTGCATCAGCACGAAGGACAGGATCGAGAACTGGCTGTCGAAGATCCACCAGAAGGCCAGCGCCGACAGGACGGTCGGCACCACCCACGGCAGGAGGATGATCGCCCGAAAGAAGTTCTTGAACGGCAGATGCTGGTTGAGGATCAGCGCCAGCCACAGGCCGAGCCCAAATTTCAGCACTGAGGCGACGGTCGTATAGAGCATCGTGTTGTAGACCGACAGCCAGAACACCGGGTCGTCGAACAGCCAGGCATAGTTCTCCAGGCCGATGAAGAGGCCGGTTCGCCCGATCGTTGTGTCGGTGAAGCTGAGCCAGATGCCGAGGCCGAGCGGATAGGTCAGGAAGCACAGGAGAAACGCTGCGGCTGGCAGCATGAACATCAGGCCAAGTCCGCCGCGGCTCTGCACGAACCGGCGGAAGACCGAGGGCCTGCCCCTCGCCTCTATACTGGACATCGTCGATCGTCTCCGTTGCCGACAGGGCGCCGGGCGGATGCCGGCGCCGGCAGGACGCCCGTACCGACAAGGTCCGCGCGCCCCGTGCAGTGGGTGCGGCACCGGTCGCAGGACCGGTGCCGGCATCGTCAGCGGTAGTAGCGGGCGATGCGCCGCTCGGCGTTGGCGATGGCCTCGTCGGCCGTGCGCTGGCCGGTCACCGCCTCGGCGAACATGTCGACCAGCACGTAGTCGGCCATGACGGCGGCCGAGGACGGTCCGAGCGGACCGGCATAGCCGTTGGGCCGCAGGCTGGCGGAAGCCCTTGAGTAGGGCTCGTGGATCGGGTTCGACGTCCAGACCGGATTGTCCGCATAGGCCTTGAGTGCCTGGCAGCAATAGGCGCTGGCGCCCTCGATCCAGGCGTTCATCTGGTCCGGCTGGAACATGAACTCGATATAGGCCTTGGCCGCCTCCGGATACTGGGTGTGCTTGAAGATGTTGAGCGTCGAGGTCTGGTGCAGTTCCACCGACTGGCCGACCGGTCCGATCGGCATCGTCGTGGTGCGGATGTCCTCGGCGATCTCGGCCATCGCCGGATCCTTGATGGCGGCGTAATAGAGCGACACGCCGTTCGCCGTCAGCGAGATCTGGCCGGCCAGGAAGGCCCGGTTGTTGTTGATGTCGAGCCAGCTCTCGGTGCCGGGGATGAAGGTCGCGTAGAGCTGCTTGGCATATTCGATCGCGGCCCGGGTCTCGGGGCTGTCGATCGCCGGCTGGCCGTTCTCGTCCACGGTCATGCCGCCATGGCTCCAGAGCAGCCAGTGCGCGTAGTTGTTGCCGTCGCCGACCGCCTTGCCGTGCGGGAAGCCGGCGGGCGTGCCCTTGGCCTGCATCGCCTTGCAGAGCTCCAGGAAGCCTGCGGTATCGGTCGGGAATTCCTCGAAGCCGGCCGCCTTCATGTGGCTGTCGCGGTAGCAGATTGCATTACCGATGGCGCACAGCGGCACGGCGATGAAGGTGTCGCCCTGCTTGGCGTAGCCTTCCAGTCCCTCGTACCAGCCGCCATGCTGCTCGCCGAGCGATGTGGCGAGGTCGGTCACGTCGACCAGCTTGTCGGGATACTGGAACGGATCGTCGAACCAGCTCATCACCATGTCAGGACCCGAGCCGACATTGGCCGCCACGGCTGCCTTGGGACGCACGTCCTCCCAGCTCTCCTGGTCGATCTGCACCTGGACGCCGGTCGCCTCGGTGAAGGCCTTGGTGTTGGCGTTCCAGGCTTCCTCCTCGCCGGCGACGAAGGGCACCCAGCGCAGAAGCCGCAGCGTGGCGCCTTCTTCGGGCGTGAATTTCGGCGCCGCCCCCTGGGCCAGCGCCCCGCGGATGCCGAAGGGCCCGGTCAGCGCCGCCCCCGCGGCCAGGCTGGCCGTGCCGGCCAGAAGCGTCCTGCGATTGATGGTCATCATCGTCTCCTCCACTTGCGCGGGAGCGTTCGGTGTTCTGCCACGACGGCTCTCCCGCTGCCGTCACGGCTGTCCTCCCTCGCCGGTCGGGGGCATGGCCCCGCCGGCAACGCGCCGCGTTCCGGCCTCAGGCCGAGACGCGCGCGCCCGTCGCCGCGTCGAACAGATGCACGGCCTCCGGGTCGATCGAGACCGGCAATTCGTCGCCCGGCCCCGCCGAAATTCGCTCGCGGAACACGCACATCACGTCGCTGTCGCCCAGCTTGGCGATGACGTGGGTCTCCGAGCCGGTTGGCTCGACCACCTCGACCCGCAGGGGAATGTCGCCGCCGATGCGAAAGGATTCCGGCCGCACGCCATAGATCGTCTCGCGGCCCGGCTCGGCCTTGCCCGGCCGCCCGATCGGAAGGCGGTGATGGTTGCCGGTCACGAAAGAGGTGCGGTCGGACGAATCGACCGCGCCGGTCATCATGTTCATGGCGGGCGAGCCGATGAAGCCGGCGACGAAGAGATTGTCCGGCCGGTCGTAGAGCTCCAGGGGCGTGCCGACCTGTTCGACGATGCCGTCATGCATGACGACAATCTTGTCGGCCATGGTCATCGCCTCGATCTGGTCATGGGTGACGTACACCGTGGTGGTCTTCAGCCGCTGGTGCAGGTTCTTCATCTCCGAGCGCATCGAGACGCGCAGCTTGGCGTCGAGATTGGACAACGGCTCGTCGAACAGGAAGACCTGCGGCTCGCGCACGATGGCGCGGCCCATGGCGACGCGCTGGCGCTGGCCGCCGGACAGCTGCCGCGGATAGCGGTCGAGCAAATTCGTCAGGCCGAGGATCTCTGCCGCCGGCCGCACCCGTTCGGCGATCTCGCTCTTGGAAACCTTCTTCAGCATGAGCGAGAAGCCCATGTTCTCGGCCACGGTGATATGCGGGTAGAGCGCATAGTTCTGGAAGACCATCGCGATGTCGCGATCCTTGGGCGGCAGGGCGTTGACGACCCGGTCACCGATCAGGATCTCGCCGGAGGTGATGTGCTCCAGCCCGGCCAGCATGCGCAGCAGGGTCGACTTGCCACAACCGGACGGCCCGACCAGCACGACGAACTGCCCCTCCTCGATGTCGATCGACACGCCATGCAGCACTTCGACCGGGCCAAACGCCTTGCGCACGTCCCGAAACGTCACCGATGCCATCGAACCCCCACCCGCATCAAGTTGCAGCGGCATACTGTATGCGCACCGGGGTCGGCGCAATGGTTCGAAGCTGGCGACGGACGAAAACTTGTGCTGCACCGCAACGTAAACTTGTGATGCAGCAGCAACCGTGTGGCATGACATTGCGGCGCGGCGCTGGCCCGGATGACCGCTTCGCGCTAGGCTTGGCCACCGATCGACACAGCAACAAGAACAAGGTCGTCCGGAAGGTCGGTGCCGGTCGACGGGGAGGAAACCCATGACCATGGATCGACGCACCTTGCTTGCCGGCGGTGCGGCCCTCGGGGCCGCTCTCGCCATGCCGCATGTCGTCCGGGCACAAGCCCTGGCACCGCAGCCTTCACGCTATCCGGACGACGCCTGGGAGGTGCTCGATCCGCGCTTCTCGCAATACATGATCGGCAACACGCCGCTGCAGCGCGTGTGGAGCGGTGCTCTCTGGGCGGAGGGCCCGGCCTGGAACGGCGTCGGCCGCTACGCCGTCTTCAGCGACATCCCGAACAATCGCCAGATGCGCTGGGACGAGGTCACCGGAGCGGTGACGCCGCTGCGCCACGCCTCGAACTATTCCAACGGCAACACCTTCGACTTCCAGGGCCGGCAGATCAGCTGCGAGCATTCCACGGCCCGCGTGGTGCGCTACGGTCATCAGGGTCCGGCCGAGGTGCTGGCCGAGACCTTCGAAGGCAAGCCGCTCAACGCCCCCAACGACGCAGTCGTCCATCCCGACGACGGTGGCATCATCTTCACCGACCCCGGCTATGGCAGCCACTGGTATTACGAAGGCAACGTGCGCGAGCTCGAACTGCCGACGAGCGTCTACCACATCGATGCCTCGAGCGGCGCGCTGACCCGGCTGACCGACGAGATCTTCAAGCCGAACGGCCTTTGCTTCTCGCCCGACTACCGCACGCTCTATGTCGCCGATTCCGCCGCCACCCATCATCCGGAGCCGGCCCGGATCATCGCCTGGACGGTGGAGGACAATGGTCGCCGGCTGACCGGCCGGCGGGAATTCGCCACGCTGGAGAGCGGTTTCCATGACGGCGTGCGGGCCGATGTCGACGGCAATGTCTGGGCCGCGACGGGCTTTGCCGGCGAGGGCCAGGACGGGGTGCATGTCTATTCGCCCGACGGCACCAAGATCGGCCAGATCAAGACACCGGAAGGCTGCGCCAACCTCACCTTCGTGGGCGAGCACCGGAACCGGCTGCTGATGACCGCGAGCCAGTCGGTCTACGCGATCTTCACCGCCGCCCAGGGCGCCCATATCGCCTGATCGGACAACCCAAACGGAACAGGCAGCGGCGCCGCCGCTGCCGGTTCATCACAGTGAACACACAAGCCGCGGTTCACTTTGCCGGCTTCGATGTCGACTTTTGGATGCCGAAATTCAGCGTTCCGTCTTGCGGAAGGTCGTGCAGGCCGTGGGCATCATCTCGTCGCCATGGCCTGATTCCACCAGCCAGTCGAGCGCGGCGCGCACGCCTTCGGCAACCTTGCGCGAGGTGCCGGTCTCCTCGACGAGCTGGCTGTAATAGGTCAGGTCCTTGCGCGCATTCGCATTGGAAAAGCGCATCGGCGTCACGTCGCCCTCCAGGATGTACGGTGCGGTGCGGTCGAGCGCGGCGCCATAGCCACCGCCACGCCGCAGGCAGTCGACCAGAACCTCGGGGGCAATGTCGTTTTCCGCCGCGCAGGCCGCAGCTTCGGCGATCAGCGTGACGCTGCCCAGCGAGACGAAATTGTGCAGGAGCTTCAGCGTCTGGCCGCGGCCGATGCCGCCGGCGTGGAACCGGTTCTCCGAGAACGCCTCGAAGAGCGTCGTCAGGCGCTCCACCGTCGCCGGATCGCCGCCGATCAGGAGGTTCAGCCGCCCCTCCTCGGCCTCCTTCGGCGTGCGGGTCATCGCCGCGTCGACGAAGTCGCAGTCAGCCGCCTTCACGGCTTCGGCCGCCTTCATGGTGGCACTGGGAATGCCGGTCGAGCAGTCCACCACGATGGTGCCGGGCCGCAGCGACGCGGTAACGCTGTCCGGCCCGAGCAGCAGCGCCTCGATCTGCGGGCTGCCGGTGACGCACAGGATCAGGACGTCGCTGGCCGCAGCCAGCGCCGACGCGTCGTCGAACCGCTGGGCGCCGTCGGCGTCGAGATCGTCGCTCGGCTGGTTGCCGGGATGGTCGAGATAGGCGAGCGGCCATCCTTTCCTGCGGATGTTGCGGGCAATGCCGTGGCCCATCATCCCGACGCCGATCACGCCGATCATCTGCTTCGTCATGCTGTTGTCCTCTTGTCCGGAACGGGCGATCACGCCATGGCCCGCAGGATGGCTTCGGTCATTTCGCTGCAGCGCGCATGGCCGCCGAGATCGGTGGGCACGAAGGCGCCCTCGCCGAGCGTGCGGTCGACCGCCGCCTCGACGCGCCCGGCGGCCGTCGCCAGCGCCGCGTCGTCGTGCTTGTCGGCCAGCCAGCGCAGCATCATCGCGCCCGACAGGATCGCCGCGACCGGGCTCGCCAGGTCCTGGCCGGCAATGTCCGGCGCCGAGCCATGGGCGCCCTGGAACAGGCCGTGGCTGTCACCGATCTCGCCGGACGGCGAGATGCCCATGCCGCCGACGGTGGCGGCACCAAGGTCGGAAATGATGTCGCCGAACATGTTCTCGGCGACGATCACATCGTAGAAATCAGGCCGCTTCAAAAGGTGCACGGTGATGGCGTCGGCATAGGCGTAGTCGATCTCGACATCGGGATAGGCGCCGTGGACCTCGTCGCAGATCCGGCGGAAGAAGGCGTAGCTGCGCAGGATGTTGGCCTTGTCGCAGACCGTCACCCGGCGCTTGCCGTCGCTTAATGCCCCGTTGCGTTTTTTGGCGAGCTCGAAGGCGAAGCGGGCGACCCGCTCGGTGCCCTTGCGGGTGATGACGAGGCTGTCGGAAGCCATCTCGCCGCGCAACACCACCCCGGCGCCGCGGCTGGCATAGAGCCCCTCGGTGTTCTCGCGCACGATGACATAGTCGATGCCGCCGCCCTCGAAGGCCCGTAGCGGCGAGGTCACCCCCTTCAGGAGCTTGATCGGCCGCACATTGGCATAGAGGTCGAGTTCGAAGCGCAACTTCAGATGCAGTTCGTTGCCGACCTCGGTTCCGTCCGGGTAGACGACGCCCGGCAGCCCGGCCGCGCCGTGCAGGATCGCGTCATGGGTCCGGCAGGCCTCGGCGGTGGCTGCCGGCAGCACCTCGCCGGTCGCCTGGTGGCAGCCGGCGCCGCCTTCCAGCATGACGAAGTCGAGGACGCCCGAGCCGCAGGCCTCGGCCAGAACCCGCATGGCGGCCTGCGTCACCTCCGGCCCGATCCCGTCCCCCTCGATGGTCGCGATCCTGTAGGGCGACGCCATTGCTGCGGTCATGAAGCTGTCCCTGGAATGCCTGGAAAGAGTGCGCGGAGCGGGCCGGTCACAGATGCGCCGCCGGCCACAGCGAGATCGCCGGCACGAAGGTGATCAGCAGCAGCGTTGCGAACACCACCAGCACCGGCACGATCAGCGACTTGAACATGCTCTGCACCGGAATGCCCGCCACGGCGGCGGCCGCGAAGAGGTTCACCCCGAGCGGCGGCGTTACCATGCCGAGCGCCAGATTGACGATGACGACGATGCCGAAATGCACCGGGTCGACGCCGAAGCTGATGGCGATCGGCGTGAGGATCGGCGCAAGCACCAGGATTGCCGCCGAGGTCTCCACGAACATGCCGACGAGCAGCAGCAACACGTTGACGAAGAGCAGGAAGCCGACGGCGCTGTCGAAATTCGCCGCGGCCCAGCTGCCGACGACGTTGGGCAGGCCGGACAGGCTGACGAGGAAGGAGAACAGCCCGGCCGTCGCGATGATCAGCATGATCGCGCCGGTCGCCACCGCCGAGGCACGGAAGATCCGCGGCAGGTCGGAGAATGTCATCTCGCGGTAGATTAAGAGGCCGACGACGAGGGCATAGACGGCCGAAACCGCGGCCGCCTCTGTCGGCGTGAAGATGCCGCCATAGATCCCGCCGAGAATGATCACCGGCAGCATCAGCGCCCAGAAGGCGTCCACCGTGCTCTTGACGATGGGCAGCGCGTCGTCGCCGTCCTCCTTGCCGATGCCCTTTAGCCGGCACCAGATCTGCGTCATCACGATCAGCGCGCCAGCCACCAACAACCCCGGCCCGATGCCGGCGATGAAGAGCTTGGTCACTGAGGTTTCCGTGGAGACGCCGAAGATGATCATCGGCACCGACGGCGGGATGATCACGCCGAGTTCGGCGGAGGTGGCCTGGATCGTCGCGGCCATGGGCAGCGGATAATTGTGCCGCGCCATGGCCGGCACGAGGATGGCACCGATGGCAAACGTCGTCGCCACCGAGGAACCGGAGATCGCCGCGAAGATCATGCAGGTGACCACGCAGGTCGAGGACAGCCCGCCCTGCACGCCGCCGACCAGCGACTTGGCGAAATCCACCAGCCGGCGCGACACACCGCCATGGGTCATCAGATTGCCGGCCAGGATGAAGAACGGCACCGCCAGCAGCGGAAAGCTGTCGATGGAGGTGAAGATCTTCTGGGGCACGACCAGAAGCGGCAGCGACGAGAAGAAGGTAACGCCGACGATCGCGGCGAGACCGATCGCCACCGCGACCGGAACCGACAGCGAGAAGAAGACCAGCAGGGCGGCGACGAGTGCGGCGTTCATTCGAAGGCTTCCCGGTCGCGCCGCAAATCCGGATCGGCCCGCGACGGCTCGATCGGGCGCAGGAATTCGAGGATCGCGCCCGGGATCGCCAGGACTGCGCCGACGGGAATGGCCGCATAGAGCCAGGAGATCGGGATGTTCAGCATCGCCACCTGCTGGCCGGAGACGCGGATCGCCATCATCGTCCCGAACCAGGTGAGCACCCCCAGAAAAGCGAGAATGCCCAGGAGCACGAGAAAGGAGACGCCGCGCTGCATGCGCTCCGGCAGGACGGTGCGCACGAATTCCAGCGGAATCATTGCGCTGAGGCGGAAACCGGCACCGGCGACGAGAAACACCATCCAGATCACGACGCCGCGCGCCAGCACCTCCGACCACGCCGCGGCGTCGCCGAGCACGAAGCGCGTCACCACCTGCCAGAAGACCAGCACCGTGGCGAGCGCGAGAAGCAGCGCCGCGAGGTTATGGGTAAGAACGGTCAGCTTCTCTGCGGCGAGCAGGAGGGCCTTGCGCATGGACGACACCTTCGAGATCGGACGGCGGAACCCGCTTGCCCAGCCCCGCAAGGTCCCGCCGCGGCGTCGTGGACACCCAGCGCAGACCCGGCGGCAGGAGCCGAGCGCCGCGGAGCCGAAAGGCCAGCCCCGCGGGTTGGTAAGGCGGCTTACTTCTGGGCGTCGCGGATCCGCTTGATCATCGCCTCGCCATATTCCTTGCCGTAGCGATCATAGGTCGGCTGCACGGCATCCTGGAACGCCTGCTTGTCGACGTCCTCGATCACCTCCATGCCGTTCTCGCGCATGGTGGCGACGCCGTTCTTCTCGGTCTCTGCCACAACCGCGCGGGTCGCCTCGACCGCGACATCGGCGGCTTCCTCGATCCAGCCCTGCTCCTCTTCGGAAAGCTGGTCCCAGTGGATCTTCGACATGGTGATGACGGCCGGCGAATAGACGTGGCCCGTCAGCGTCACATGCTTCTGCATGTCCCACATGTTGTTGGAGACGATGATCGGGATCGGGTTTTCCTGCCCGTCGATCGTGCCCTGCTGCAGCGAGGTCAGCACCTCGGTCCAGCTCATCGGGGTCGGCGATGCGCCGAGTTCCTTGAAGGCGTCGATATGGACCTGGTTTTCCATCGTGCGCAGCTTGAGGCCCGCCACGTCCGCCGGCGTCTTCACCGGACGCACCGAATTGGTGATGTGGCGGAAGCCGTTCTCCGACCAGGCCAGGCCGATCATGCCCTTGTCCTCGAACTTGGCCAGGAGCTCGTCGCCGATCTCGCCGTCGAGAATCTCGTGGGCGCTGGCGTAGTCGTTGAACAGGAACGGGAAGTCCAGGGCGTAGATCTCCGGCACGAAGCTGCCGACCGGGCCGGTCGAGGTCATGGCCAGCTCGATCGTGCCGATCTGTTCGCCTTCCAGGAGCTCGCGCTCGCCGCCGAGCGAGCCGCCCGCCTTGACGTTGATGGTGATCTCGCCGTTCGACAGCTCGTTCATCTTCTCGGCGAATGCCTGCGCGCCCTTGCCGTAGTGTCCGTCCGGCGGCGTGACGATGGCGAAGTTCATTTCCTTGGCCGCCAGCGACGTGGCGGTCAGCGCGCTGGTCGCCAGCAGGACACCGGCGAGAATGCCTCTCAATGACATGCGAATTCCTCCCATTCGGTTCGGACCGTGGCGGTTGCGGCCGCCCCGCATCCTCCGGCGTCGGCACCCGCAAATCCGATGATGTTTACACCAGATATCCGATACGATATTCGTAAGAGAGAGAATGGCTTTGGTCAAGGACAGGGCTGTGGCCGACCCGAACACCGCCTTTCACGAGGAGCGCATGGGAGACTGGACCGGGTCCGGGGAGGACATCATCGTCCAGGGCCCGTCATTGGGCGACGCAGTCTATGAGCGGCTGGTCGACGACCTGATCTCGCTGCGGACGCCGCCGGGCGAACGGCTGTCGGTCGACAAGCTGGCCCGCCGCTTCGGCGTGTCGCAGACCCCGACGCGGGCCGCGCTGATCCGGCTGGAAGCCGAGGGACTCGTCGTCAAGAAGCACCTGACCGGCTACAGCGTCGCGCCCCTGCCCTCCCTCGCCCGGCTGGAAAGCATCTTCGAGATGCGCGCCCTGGTCGAGCCGCGCAGCGCCGCGCGGGCGGCCGAGCATGCGTCCCCCAGCCAGCGCGCGGCGCTGAGCGCGATCGCTGCGGAGATGCGCTCGCTGTCGGCCGAGGACGTCGACCTGCACCGCGCCCGGCTCGTCGTTCTCGACAGCCGCTTCCACACCACCATCGCCGAGGCCTGCGGCAACGACCTCATCGCCGAGACGCTGGGGCGGCTGTTCACGCAGATGCACATCTTTCGCCTGCGCTATCACTCCAACGTCGCCCACGCCGTCATCGACGAGCATGTCGAGATCCTCGACGCCATTGCCAGCCGCGACGCGGCCCGGGCCGAGGCCGCCATGCTCGACCATATCGATGCCGCCCGCGAACGTCTCGAACCACATGTGCGGCGCGCAATCTGAACGCCGCAGGCCTGCGGGCCGACCTGCCGAGGCAGGATCCGGCGCAGGCATTTTTTCTGGGAGGACCCTCACATGACAATCCAGACCGGTCTCTGGTTCGACCCGTCCATGCTGCTCATCGGCGGCAGATGGCGCCCCGGCACGGGCGGCGGCACGATCGCCATCGAGAACCCGTCGACCGGCGAGACCATCGGCGCGATCGCGGAAGGCACGGCGGCCGACGTCGAGGCGGCAGTCTCGGCGGCGGAGGCGGCCCTCGACGGCGAATGGGGCGCCATGACCGCGACCCAGCGTGGCCGCATCCTGGTGCGCCTGTCACGCCTCGTGGAGGAGCGGGCAGAGACGCTGGCGCATCTGGAATCGAGCGATGTCGGCAAGCCGCTGGGCCAGGCCCGCAACGACGCCGTCGCCCTGGCCCGCTATTTCGAGTTCTACGGCGGCGCCGCCGACAAGATCACCGGCCAGACCATCCCCTACCAGGCCGGCACGACGGTGCTGACCCTGCGCGAGTCCCATGGCGTGACCGCGCACATCATCCCCTGGAACTACCCGATGCAGATCATGGGCCGTTCGGTCGGCGCGGCGCTCGCCATGGGCAATGCCTGCGTGCTGAAGCCGGCCGAGGACGCCGCGCTCAGCGCGCTCGCCGTTGCCGCCCTCGCCGAGGAGGCGGGCCTGCCCGCCGGCGCCCTCAACGTCGTCACCGGCTACGGCCATGAGGTCGGCGCGGCGCTGTCGTCGCATCCGCGCGTCCACCATGTCTCCTTCACCGGGTCGGTGGGCACCGGCCGGCGCATCCAGGCCGCCGCCAGCGAGAATGTCGTGCCCGTGACCCTCGAGCTCGGCGGGAAGTCGCCGCACATCGTCTTCGATGATTGCGATCTTGACGCCGCGCTACCGGTTCTCGTCGGCGCCTGCATCCAGGCCGCCGGCCAGACCTGCTCGGCCGCCTCGCGGGTGCTTGTCCAGCGCGGGATCTATGACGAGGTGAAGCGCCGGATGGCCGAGGTCTATGCCGGGCTCGTCGTCGGCCCCGCCGCCGCCGACCACGATCTGGGACCGCTGGTTTCGGGCAAGCAGAAGGCGATCGTCGCGGGCTACATCGCCAGGGGCAAGGCCGAACTCACGGTCGCGGGCGAAGGAACGATCCATGCCGACGCACCGTCGGGCGGCCATTACATCGCGCCGATCCTCTTTGCCGACGTGCCGCCGGACCATACGCTGGCCCAGGAGGAGATCTTCGGCCCGGTGCAGGTGCTGATCCCCTTCGAGGACGAGGCCGACGCCGTGCGCATCGCCAACGGCACCGATTATGGCCTCGTCGCGGGCGTATGGACCGAGAATGGCGCCCGCCAGATGCGACTTGCCCGCAAGCTGCATGTCGGCCAGGTCTTCATCAACAATTACGGCGCCGGCGGCGGCGTCGAGCTTCCCTTCGGCGGCGTCAGCAAATCCGGCCATGGCCGCGAAAAGGGTTTTGAGGCCCTCTACGGCTTCTCCCGCCTGAAGACGATCTCGATCAAACACGGCTAGCCGGACGGTCCGCCTCTCGGGCGTTGCCGCACCATTGCGCATGGTGGGGCGGCAACACGCCGGTACGGTCATCGCACCGCACCGGCGCCACGCGTCAGTGGCTGATCGTCCAGGGCCGCTCGCTGGCAAAGGTCTGGGCGCCGGAATAGCCGAACTTCTTCAGGTAACGTATCGCATCGAGGCAGGCGCTAGGTTCTGAACCCATAAAGCTTGCGGCGAGACGATCTGAGGGAAGCGAAGTGGCGGCTGATCGCGCCGCTGCCCAATAAGCCGCGCGTCATCTTCTGTATGGCGCCCACCGGATCCCGCGGCGTGACCTACCCGGTCGTCATTGTCCGTACACGACGGTCTACAATCGCTTCAACCGGCGGGCCACGGCGGTGTCTGGGTCCCGATACTCGAGACCTGTCGGCCAGTTCGCCGGGCGCGATGCACGACAGATCCATCATCCGGGCGCACCAGCACGCCGCCGGCGGATCAAGCGCGGCGAATCACACCATCGGCCATTCTCGTGACGGACCGATATCAGCTCGCCGCTGCGTGTTGCCGCAGCACCACCTCGTTAACCTCGATGCCAGGGCCAGGCGTCTGCGGAGCCGGACCCGTCCAAAAAGGCTAACTCAAGTCTTCAATGGCGCTTCTCCCCGCACATGCTGCAAGGTGGCCTTCCGTCAAAAGCCGGGAGGGGACTACGCTGCCGTGAGACGGATCGACTTCGCGCCGGTCCAGAGCGTCTCGCGTCCCAGCTTTGCCAGCGTTTCCAGCCCCTCGGTAATCGTCAGGAAGTGATTGCCGGCCAGCGGTCCGGCTTTCGACGCGAACGCCACAGGGCCATAGGCGAACAAAATCTCAGTTTCACTGACGCCTCCCGGATAGATGATGAACTGGCCGGGGGCAGGATGGCTGGTAGCATTCTCGTAGCCGAGTCCGAAATCAAGATCGCCAAGCGGGATCCAGCAGGCCTCGCCCGACCAGCGCACGTGGATTATTCGCTCTTCGTAGGGAAGAATACGGCGAATGGCGGCCACGGTGCGCGGCGCCGCCTCCGCTTCAAAGCGGGCAGGGAAGCGTTCGCCGCCGATCTCAATCTGAACTGTCGTCATGATGCTATCTTCACTTCTGGCTGATGGTGCCGGTCTGGCAACACGTTCGGTGGATGGTCAATGGTCTGCGCGGTGCGCCCACGGTTGGGTCCGGTGGCAAATGAAAACCGGGCAATGACGTTTCGCGGCCCCCGCCAGCTGTGTCCGGCTGGACGTGACCGAGAAGAAATTCAAAGGATTACGCTCCATAAAACGCTCGCGACGTCGTTGACGCAGCCGTTTCCCTCGGTCACGGCGAGGATGCCGGCCGGAGCAAGGCCCCATGGCGACACGGCAACCACGCTTCAGGAATTCCGCCACCGGGGCCGTGCCGGAACTGAGGACGAGGTTCGAGGTGGAATTGACGACGATCGTCGCACCGCGCTCGGCGATCAGCTCCATCTCATCGGGGCGCAGATAGATTCCGTGGGCGAAGGAGACCCGCTCGTTGACGAGCCCGATCTCGGCGAGGTGGCGCAGGAGGCCTTGTGGGAACGTCCGGTCGGCCCAGGCCCGCTGGTAGCGCGTCACCAGAAGATGCATGTGCACGCGCCGCCCGGTCGTCGCCGAGCGCTCGCCGATCAGCTTGACCGAGATCCACGGCATCTCATTCAGTGAGCCGTCCCAATTTTGAGATTTTTCGTTGACAAGAGATGCCGGACAGCGTTCCTTTAGGTGCTTGATCAATCCAGTCGGAGCGCTGCTCTCGTGGAATCGGGCACTCTCAAGCATCGCGCAGGACCTTCGTTCGGCCAGGCTCCCGGTCGGCGGGGTCCCCGCGCACGGCCATCGCCGTCAGAACGCATTCTGCCCGTAAACCCGTCGGCGATGCGTTGGTGTCGATCGTGCCGAACCGCGCATGGTCCCGGGAAGAGACGCGGTCCGCGGCGACCTGCGGCGAGATCGACGGGCTGGTGCTGTCGAACGTTTCCGTGGCAGGCGAGTACCGTCGGCTGACCCTATCCCTGCCCGAAACGATGCCACGCGCGGTGCCCGGTCAGTTCTATCAGCTCCTGTGCCCAGGGACCGGTTCGCCGGGCGCGTTCCTGCGCCGTCCGATGAGCGTCTATCGCGTCGAGGAGGAGCCGCACCGCGTCTCGTTTCTCTACAAGGTCGCCGGCATCGGCACGACCGCGATGGCCGGTCTGGAAAAGGCGAAGTCTTCAACGTCTTCGGCCCGCTCGGCGTCGGATTCTCGCTCCCGCCCGCGGCAGCCCCATCGTCATCCTGGCGCGGGGGGTCGGGCTTGCGACGATGGCCCCGCTCGTGCGCTTCGCGCGCAACAACGGCCACCGTGTCACGGCCGTCCTCAGCGCGCGATCGCCCAATCTGCTGATGTCGGTGGACGAGATGCGCCGGGACGGCGCGACGGTGCGGACGGTGACCGACACCGACGCCGACGGCACCTCCGCCCTGGCAAATGTCGCCGCGATTCTCGAGGCATGTCATGCGCAGGGACAGATGGGCGCACTCTACGTCTGCGGCTCCAACCGCCTGATGCAGGCGGCTCAGGAGATTGCGCGGCGCCATGGACTCTATGGCGAAGCGGCCCTGGAGCAGCAGATGGCCTGCGGTCTCGGCATGTGCTTCTGCTGCGTTCGCCCGTTCCGCGAGGGCGCGTCGATCGTGCACCGCCGGGTTTGCAGCGACGGGCCGGTCTTTCCGCTGGCGGATGCGATCACGTGGTAGACCTGTCGATCGATTGCGGCGGATTGCGCCTTGCCAATCCCGTCATGCCCGCAGCCGGGACCTTCGGGCACGAACTCGGCCAGGCGATCCCGCTGTCCCGGCTGGGCGCGCTGGTGACGAAGACCATCACGCCGGGCAAGCGTCTCGGCAACCCGACGCCGCGCGTGGCGGAGGACGCCTCCGGCATGCTGAACTCCATCGGAATCCCCTCCAAGGGTGCCGAGCACTTCATCGCCGAGGCGATCCCGCTTTACGCGGCCATCGGCGTCCCGCTTGTCGTCTCCCTGTCGGCGGACACGGTTCCCGGGTTCGCGGATTTGTGCCGGGCGGTCTCGATACCCGGCATCGCCGCCGTGGAGGTGAACATCTCCTGCCCCAATATCGAGGACGATGGCCGCGCCTTCGCCATGCGGCCGGAGACGACGCTGCGCGTGATGGAAGCGTTGCGGGCGGCGACCGACCTGCCGCTCTGGGCCAAGCTCACCCCGAACACCGGGGAGATCCGCGAGGTCGCACGAGCCGCGGAGGACGGCGGGGCCGACGCGCTCGTTGTCGCCAACACGATCCTTGCCATGAGCGTCGACCTAGCCAGCCGCCGCCCGACGCTCGGCAATGTCATGGGGGGCCTGTCGGGACCGGCGGTGAAGCCGATCATCCTGCGCATGGCCTATCAGTGCGTCCGCTCCGTGGACATCCCGGTCATCGGCTGTGGCGGCATCGCCACCGCCGATGACGCGCTCGAATACATGCTCGTCGGCTGCCCCGCCGTACAGGTCGGCACGGCGACCTTCCTGCATCCCGGTGCCATGCTGGACGTGATCGACGGCATCGAACGCTATTGCGAGGCGCACGGCGTCTTGAGTGTCGGCGAGATCGTCGGCGGCCTGCGCGAACCGGTGATATCCGACGGGGCAGCCTGGGAGGCCTCGACGTGAGCGCAACATTGGCCGCCCGCGGGGCACAGGCAGCGGACGGATCGCCGACGCTTCAGGCGCTCGCGGAGCGCGTCTTCGACGACGTCGCCGCCATGACCGGCGACGTTCGGGGCGTGTCGCGCCCGGCCTACAGCGATCGGGAAACGCAGGTTCTCGATTATCTGGCCGCCGTGGCGGCGGATCTCGGGTTGCGCAGCTGGCGCGATGACGGGGCCAATCTCGTCATCGCCATGGGCGAGGACGGCGGCGCGGCATCGGCTTGCGGCTACATCGGCTCGCACGTCGATTCCGTGCCGCGCGGCGGCAATTTCGACGGGCTGGCGGGCGTGGCCGCCGCCATGCTCGTCCTCGTTTCACTGCAACGGGCCGGCACCCGGCTCGCCTCCCCCGTCCGGGTCCTTGCCCTGCGCGGCGAGGAGTGCGCGTATTTCGGAACGGCCTGTATCGGCTCGCAGGCGCTGCTGGGGGCTCTCGACCCGCACGTGTTGGAATCGCAGGGGCGCGGCGTCGCACAGACGCTCGGCGAGGCCATGGGCGAGACGGGGATCGACATCGCCCGCATTCGCGCCGGGCAGCCGCTCTGCGACGCGGCCTCGATCCGTTTCTTCATCGAGATGCATATCGAGCAGGGCCCGGTCCTGGTGGAGCGCGGCTGGCCCATCGCGGCGGTGACAGGCATTCGCGGGAACTTGCGGCATCGCGAGATCCAGTGCCTCGGGGAAGCGGGCCATTCCGGCGCCGTGCCGCGCTGGCTGCGACGCGACGCGGTCTTCGCAATCTGTGAGCTCGTGACGCGCATGAACGATCATTGGGCGACGATCCAGCAGCACGGCGGCGATCTCGTCGTGACCGTCGGCATGCTCCAGACCGATGCCGCCCACCATGCGATGTCACGCATCCCCGGCGAGGCAAGCTTCAGCTTCGAAGCCCGCAGCCAGGAGCCCGCGACCCTTGCCGCGATCGAGACGCTCTTTCGCTCCGAGTGCCAGTCGATCGAACGCGAGCGCAAGGTCCGCTTCGTCTTCGACGACAGGCGCTACACCGCATCCGCCCAGCTCGATACCGGCCTCATCGGCACCATGCTGGAGGCCTGCCGGGCCGAGGGCCTGCCAGCCGAAGCGATCCCGAGCGGCGCCGGCCACGACGCGGCGATCTTCGCGCAGGCGGGCGTGCCATCCGGGATGATCTTCGTGCGCAACCGCAATGGCTCGCACAATCCCGACGAAGCCATGGATCTGGCTGATTTCATGGCCGGCGTCGCCGTCATGCAGCGGACAGTGGAGCAGCTGTCGCGATGATCGGACCCAGTCGGACTGCGTCATTTGCCGGAGGAAAGGCAGCCAAGGGTGTTGTGGGCGAAGGAAAAGAGCGATTAAGGGTACGCCGCCCGAAAAATAAAGCCGCCGTCGATCGGTCGGCGCCGATTGCGAGCGGGCCGCTGTTCCAGAAAAGGACGACCCCTTGACGAGCTTCACCGACAAGACGCTGATCGCCGAACTCACCGCGAAAATGCTTCTGGAGGTGAAGGCGGTTCACTTCAGGGCCGACGAGCCCTATCGATTCACGTCCGGCTGGGCGAGCCCGGTCTATATCGACTGCCGCAAGCTGATCTCCTATCCGCGCGTGCGCACCACGCTGATGGACTTCGCCGCCTCGGTCATCCTGCGCGACATCGGCTTCGAGTCGCTCGACGCGATTGCCGGTGGCGAAACGGCCGGCATCCCGTTCGCGGCATGGATTGCCGACCGGTTGTCCATGCCAATGCAGTACGTCCGCAAGAAGCCCAAGGGCTTCGGCCGCGACGCGCAGATCGAGGGCGATTTCCACGAGGGCTCGCGTGTCGTCCTGGTCGAGGATCTCTCCACCGACGGTCGGTCCAAGATCCGCTTCTGCGAGGCGATGCGTGCCGCCGGCCTGACGGTGGAGCACACCTTCGTCATCTTCCACTACGACATCTTCCCCGACACCAAGAAGGTGCTCAGCGATTTCGGGCTGCAGATGCATGCGCTCGCGACGTGGTGGGACGTGCTGAAGGTCGCCAAGGAGCAGGGCTACTTCGACGACCGGACGCTGCGTGAAGTGGAAGCCTTCCTCAACAACCCGCTGGAATGGTCCGCCGCACACGGCGGCGCCAGTTCGTTTCCAAGCAGCTAGGAGCCAAAATGCTGAGCAGGTCGATCGAGACATGCTTGCCCTTGCGGACGCCCATGCTCGCGCCGACCATCGCCATCCAGACAACGATGTACCGGACGGCTTCTTCCGCCCAATAGATCGACATGTTGAAGACGTAGCGCAGCACCACCTGGGTGACGACGAGAATGGTGGCGACTGCTACGCCGCACACCATCGTCCAATCCTCGAAGCTGTCCAGCGAATTCAGGAGACGCTTCATCAGGCCGCTCCGCGCGCTCAGCCGTCGGTGCCGGTCTCGGTGTAGATGCGATCCAGCAGTGCGTTCCGCGCCGCAGGCGAAAAGGCCTACGAGGCGCTCGGCCTGACCGAAGCGAAGAACAAGGTGCAGGCCGAAATCGCCGGCCAGCAATAGGCAGCACGCAGCCGGCGGGGAGATGACGATGCGCACCTTCTATCAAGCCGTCCTCAGGGCGGAAGCCATCCTCGCCGGCACATTGCTGCTGCTGATGGTCGGGCTGATCTTTGGGGGCGGCATCGCCCGGATGATGCACAGCCCGATCAACTGGACCATCGACTTTGCCACATGCTTCTTCGCATGGGCCTGTTTTCTCTGCGCCGACATCGCCTGGCGCAAGGACGCGTTGATGTCGATCGACGTGATCAAGGCGCGGCTCCCGGAAGGTGCGCGGCACCTGCTCCAGATCGCCAACAACCTGATGATCATGGCATTTCTCGGCGTCGGCATTTATGCCGGTATCTGGCTGGCTTGGATCAGCCGGGCCCGGAGTTTCCAGGGTATTCCCGCCATCAGCTACTCCTGGGTGACGATGAGCCTGCCTGTCGGAGCCCTGCTGCTGCTGATTACCACCATCGTGAAGCTGCGTGCAGTACTGCGGGACCGCCAGGCAGACAGCGCCGCCACGGCCGCTGCCAAGCAAGGTTGACCCCGCGATGCTGATCGTCACGCTCGGCTTTGTCGTGCTTCTTCTGATCGGCATGCCGGTGGCCTTCGCCATCGGCATTGCCGGGACGCTGTTCTTCTTCCAGAACCCGGGGTTGCCGTTCACCATCCCGGCGCAAGTGACGATTTCCCAGACCCAGAACTTCGCTCTCCTGGCGATCCCGCTGTTCATCCTGGCGGGCAACTTCATGAACCGCTCCGGCATCACCGGGCGACTGCTCGACCTCGCCTCGGTACTGACCGGGCGGCTCAAGGGCGGGCTGGCGCAGGTGTCGCTGGCGCTCTCGGCGCTCATGGGCGGTGTCTCCGGTTCGGCCATCGCCGACGCGGCGATGCAGAGCCGCATGCTCGGCGACGAGATGGTGCGACGCGGATTCACGCGGGGCTTTACCGCCGGCGTCCTCTCCTATGGGGCGGTGCTGACACCGATCATCCCGCCGGGCATCGGCATGATCCTTTACGGCACGATCGGCCAGGTCTCGATCGGACGCCTGTTCGCCGCCGGCTTCGCCCCGGCGCTGCTTCTGTGGGCGGGACTCGGGCTGGCGGTCTGGCTGACCGCACGCCGGCGCGGCTACCAGCCGGAGCGCGCCACCCGCCCCACCGCCGGCGATGTCGGCCGGGCGTTCACCGGCTGCATCTGGGCGCTGCTCTTCCCTGTTTTCCTGCTCGTCGGTCTGCGGATGGGCATCTTCACGCCATCCGAGATCGGCGCCTTTGCAGTCATCTACGCGGTGTTCATCGGCGTCCTGATCTATCGCAAGATGAAGCGGCAGGGTTTCGTCGAGGGTCTCGAAAGCAGTCTTGCCGATGTCGGCTCGGTGATGTTCCTGATCGCCCTTTCGGCGATCTTCACCTATGGCATCGTGCTGGAGCGGGTGCCGGAAACCGTGGCCGGATGGATCCTCGGGATCACCGACAATATCTACGGCGCGATGATCCTGATCGCCCTTGCTGTGGTGGGGATCGGCTTCTTCATCGATGCGACGGTGCTGATCATCATGCTGACGCCGATCCTCCTGCCGGTGGTGCGCGAACTGGGGGCGGATCCGGTGCATTTCGGCATCGTCTTCATCGTCGCCGCGACCATCGGCAATTTCACCCCGCCGGTCGGCGCGGCGATGTATGCGGTCTGCTCGATCCTTCGCTGTCCGATCGGCGAATACACGCGGGAATCCGCGCCGCTACTCCTCGCGGTGGTGCTGGTCACGCTGATCCTGATCTTCGTGCCGTCCTTCGTCTTGCTGGTTCCCAATCTGATCTTCGGCAACTGACCGGGGTCGGGCAAGCGCCGGCGAAAGCTCGGCAGAGATCCGCTTGTTCCTCATCGTTATCGGCGACAGACCTCTCCGCAGCTGGATGCCCATCGACAAGGCGGCGAGAACCTGACGGATCGCCTCTCGGCTTCTCCACCGTTCCGACGCCGGGTCAGGCCACTACGTTCACCACTGGTCCTGTGCCGCGCGCAGCATCAGCGTATCGTAGCTGTAGTCGGCGATCCGCCACCACTGATAGGTCCGGTCCCGAAATGCCATCTGGTGGTCGAGGAGCTTCTTGAAGGCCGGGCTCTGTTCGCTCAGCTCGGCGTAGACTTCCCGGGCCGCTGCATAGCTCTGCTGGAGGACATCCTGCGGGAAGGCCCGCAGCTGCGTTCCCTCCGAGAGCAGCGTCGCCAGCGCAATAGGGTTCAGGGCATCGTATTTCGCCGTCATTTCGGTGCCGGCGGCCATCGCCGCCGTCCGGACAACCGACTGGTAGCCGGCCGGCAGGGCGTTCCACGTCTCCAGATTGACGAAGAAGCTCAGCGATGCCGCGCCTTCCCAGAAGCCGGGGAAGTAATAATACGGCGCGATCTTCGACAGTCCGAGATTCTGGTCGTCCTGCGGCCCGACAAATTCGGCCGCATCGATCGTCCCGCGTTCCAGCGAGGGATAGATGTCACCCGCCGCGATCTGCGTGGGAACCAGGCCAAGCCGCTGAAGGACGTTGCCGGCAAGGCCGCCGATGCGCATCTTCAGCCCCTTCAGATCGTCGACGCTGTTGATCTCCTTGCGGAACCAGCCGCCCATCTGGGTGCCGGTGTTGCCGGCGGGGAAATGCACCAGATCGTAGGTCGCGCAGAACTCGTTGAAGAGATCGTTGCCGCCGGCCTCGTAGAACCAGCCATTCTGCTGGCGGGCGTTGGGGCCGAAGGGAATGCAGGTGCCGAAGGCGAAGGCCGGGTCCTGGCCGATGTAGAAGTAGGAGCCGGTCTGCCCCATCTCGACGGTGCCGCGCTGCACCCCGTCGACGATGCTCAGCGGTGGAATGATCTCGCCGGCTGCGAAGACCTGGATCTGGAACCTGTTGTCCGTCGCCTCCGCCACGGCCTTCGCAAAGGATTCCGACGCGCCGTAGATCGTGTTCAGGGATTTCGGATAGCTGGACTGCAGGCGCCAGATCACTTCCGGCTGCGACTGCGCGATCGCCGGTTTGGCAAGGGTCGTGCCGACGGCACCCAGTCCGGCTGTGGCGATGAAGTGTCTGCGGTCCATCTATCTTCCTCCCGTTTTCATATCCCTGGATATCCTGGGCTCCTCCCGGCGCGTGCGATCGGCACCGCGCGCAAAACTCACATTGCCGCCGTCAGTCCCCCGTCGACCACCAGCACGTGACCCGTCACGTAGGACGCGGCGGGAGACGCCAGAAACACGGCCGCGCCCGCGATCTCGCGGGGTTGCCCCCATCGCCCGAGCAGCGACCGGCTGGCGAAATGTTCGGAGGCTTTCGGATCGGACATCAGCTCGGCATTGGCCTCGGTGGCAAAACCGCCGGGTGCGATTGCATTGCTGGTGATGCCGTGCGGCCCGTATTCGGCTGCCAGTGCCCGCACGAGGCCCGTCAGGCCATGCTTGGAGGCCGTGTATACCGCGTCGTTGGCGCGGGCGACCTGGCCGGCGATAGACGTGATCATGATCAGCCGGCCGGATCGCTGCGGAACCATGATCCTGGCCGCCTCGCGCGCCAGGACGATGCCGGCGGTCAGGTTCGTGTCGATGAGGTCCCGGATCTCGATATCGGAAAAGCCGGACAGGGGCTGGCGTTTGCGCGCCCCTGCATTGTGGACGAGGATGTCCAGACGACCATGCTCCTCATGGATCCGGCCAAGGGCTTCCCGTGTCGCGGCAGGGTCCGCGACGTCGAACACGGCCAGCGCCGCAGCGTGCGCGGTGCCGGACAGGGTCGAGGCTGCCAATGCCAGCCGTTGCCGGTCGCGGCCCGCCATGATCACCCGGGCACCCGCTGCCGCCATCGCGCGTGAAATCTCGAGGCCGAGCCCACGGCTGGCGCCGGTGACGAGCGCGACGTGACCGTCGAGGGAGAACAGAGGCGCGGCCGCATCTGGAAGACGCTCGGATGTCATGGGGTCACCGGGCCCTCGAACCGCCGCGTTCCGCATGCTTCGTCATCCCGTCCCCCCAACGACCGCATCGACGCACCATTCGGCCACTCCCTGCCGCACACGATATGAAGCGATTCGTCCGAAACTGTCATGGGGTATTACTTTCGGGATGCCGCCCCCGGATGCCGCTCCCGCCAACGCCGACACGAATGTTGGCGGCTGCGACCGCGGCCGCAGTTGTCGCGCCCATGTGCCCTCGCCGCGGCGCCATCCCTGGCCATGTATGGTTCAACCTCATGCTGACCGGAGATGACCATGGCAGAGCACGACCTCGTGCAGAAGCGCAATGATACCGGTCCGCGCTTGATCTGACTCGGTTGTGATTGTCTTGTTTTGGGTGAGCGTGATTCCCTGTTCCCGCCAATGGAGGGAACGAGCGATGGCCTTGAAAATAAACGAG
>NZ_JAZHLI010000033.1:0-48261 GCF_036549475.1 Aurantimonas sp. A2-1-M11
AGTTTCCGATGCCGAGTTCGCCCGCCTCGACATCACCGGCGACGCCTTCCATCCCGAATGGAACTACACGATCAAGCCAAGACAGCCGGAAGAGTAGCAGTTATCGATGCGGAAATCCTAAGTTGCGCTGCAATGGCGGGGTCGACCGAGGATGTTTCTGCTTCCTGCCTTTGTTCCGCCGGTCCAGCGACCGGGTGTCACCCCAGTGGAGAACCGCCTGTTGCAGAGCTTCAAGTCCGCCAAGGATGCCGCCCTGACGCTCCGGCCCGACGTGCCCGTCTACTGCTTCCGCCCCGCCGTCCTCACCGCCGATGCCGAACGCTTCATGGCGGCGTTTCCGGGCGACACCGCCTATGCGGTGAAGACGAATGGCGAGCCGATGGTGCTGGAGACCCTCAGCCGCGCCGGCGTTCGCATCTTCGACGTGGCCTCGCCTGGCGAGTTCGCCGCCGTGCGCGCTGCCCAGCCCGATGCCGAGATGCTCTACATGCATCCGGTCAAGGCCCAGTCCGACATTCGCCTGGCGCTGGAGACCTACGGCATCCGGGTGATGTCTCTCGACCACGAGGATGAGGTGGTCAAGATCCTGAACGTCGTGCGGGCCCTCGATCTCGACCCCGGCAAGATCACCCTGTTCATCCGCATCCAGACCAAGGGCAGTGCCGCTTACGAGCTGTCGAAGAAGTTCGGCGCGGCGCCAGCCCACGCGGTCGAGCTTCTCCAGCGCTGCCACCGGATCGGCTTCAAGGTCGGCATCTGCTTCCATGTCGGGTCGCAGATCGAGGACCCGGACACCTATGAGCGGGCGCTTGCCTCGGCCGACTGGGTGCGCAACCGCGCCGACGTGCCGCTGGCCGGCATCGATGTCGGCGGCGGCTTTCCGGCCGAATACGGCCACGATCCGCGCCGCAAGAAGCGCGAGATGCCCGGTTTCGGCCAGATCATGTCGCGCCTGACCTCCGACATCGAGGAATGGGGCTTTTCCGACATGCCGCTGGTGGCCGAGCCCGGCCGGGTGGTCGTCGCGCGCGCCTTCTCGCTGATCGTCCGGGTGCTGCTGCGCAAGGGCAAGCGCCTCTACATCAATGACGGAATCTGGGCCTCGCTGTCGGATTCGTGGACCGGCAAGATCACGCTGCCGGCGCGGTTCATTCCCGATCCGGCCCGCCAGAGCCGCAATGGCGACCCGTCGAACATCCAGGCGTTCAAGGTCTGCGGCGCGACCTGCGACAGCGTCGACATCCTGTCGCGACCCTTCTGGTTGCCGGAAACGGTGGACACCGGGGACTGGATCGAGATCGGCCACATCGGCGCCTATTCCCTGTCGCTGCGCACCCGCTTCAACGGCTTCTATCCCGACACATTCGTGGAGGTGACGACGCCCTTTGACGAGGGCGACGCGGCCGAGAGTTTTGCCAGCCTGGAAACCATGGCAGACTGATACGGAAGGCGCGACAGGGAAATATTAAGAACGGGGCGGATACGCTTGTGCGTGATCGCGATGAAGGAGCCGTGTTTCGCAATGCCGACCGCCGTGCCGACCCCGACTGACACCACACCAGACACGCCCGACGTGTTTGGGACGCGTGCGCTCGGTCCATGGGCGGCGGGTGTATGCAAGCAGCACGGGATATCGGCGCGATGATCTTTCGCGCGAACAGCCCCGCTCGCGTCTCGCGCCTGACGGCGGAGCTGGAGGCGAAGTCGCGTCTCATCCGCCAGCAGGCCGCCATGCTCGCGCACGTGACCAAGATCTTCGATCGGGCCTCCGAGGTGGCGCGCATCGGCGTCTGGGAATGTGCGCTGCCGGAGCAGACGTTGCGCTGGACCGACGTCGTCTACGACCTCTTCGAACTGCCGCGCGGATCGCCTCTCGACCGGGATACAATCCTGCAATATTATCCTGAGGAATCGCGGCTGATTCTCGAAGAGATTCGTAGCGAGGCCATCGCCGCACGCGGCGGCTTCGAGCTCGACGTCGAGATCACCACCGCCACGGGCCGGTTGCGCTGGATCCGCATCACCGCCACGGTGGAATGCGAGCAGGGGATGCCGGTGCGCATCTTCGGCATGAAGCAGGACATCACCGAGGAAAAACTTCTCGCCGACCGGATGCGTTATCTGGCCGAATACGACGTCATGACGGGCCTGGCGAACCGCAGCCAGTTCCAGACGCGGCTGGAGCTTGCTGGTGCGGGCACCGATGCCGGTACCGTCGGGGCGCTGATCCTCATCGATCTCGACGGCTTCAAGGAGACCAACGACACGTTCGGACATGCCTTCGGCGACGCATGCCTGAAGGAAACGGCCGCGCGGCTGCAACAGGTGTGCGGGCAGGCCGAACTGGTGGCGCGCATCGGTGGCGACGAATTCGGGGTGATCCTCGGTGGCCATGTCGAGCGGATAACGGTCGAGGTTCTGGCGGCAACAATCGTCGATGTCCTGAACCGCCCCTTCGCGGACAGCGTGGCATCCGATCTCGGCGCGTCAGTCGGCATTGCGCTGGCCGAGCCGGGAACGGAACCGGACATCCTGTTCCGCCGGGCCGATTCCGCCCTCTACGCCGCCAAGGCGGCCGGGCGGCAGACCTATCGCCTGTTCAGCCCGACGATGCAGGACCCGCTGCGCTCGCACGCGGCCTGACCGGTCGGGGGTCTCGGTTCATCCCCAGAGACGATCCGGCGTATTGGCGATCGACAGGATCGCAGATGCCGCCTCCGACCCTCGACAGGCGTGACAGGCCGTCCGCCATCCCATATTCGTCTGACGATCGGACGAAGGGAAACGGACATGTCGATCAGCCACAATTTTCCGGATATTCCGCCGGTCTGGGCGCTCGGCTTCCTGGCGGCCGAAGTCGCGGCGGCGTTCGTGCTGCCGCTCGCCTTTTTCTCGTCGTCGCTGACGACGATGATCGGCATGGGCCTGATCGTGGTGGGGCTTGCGGTCATGGTCTGGTCGGCGCTCTGGTTCCGGCGCAAGCAGACCTCGATCGAGCCGCGCGAGGTGCCGACGGCGCTGATCGTCGAGGGGCCGTACCGCATCAATCGCAACCCGATCTATACGGGCATGGCACTGGGGCTGGTGGGGGTCGCCTTCTGGCTGGGCGCGTTGTCCGCCGTGGCAGTCGCCATCGGCTTTCCCTTCGTGATCACCACCCGCTTCATCCGCGGCGAAGAGGCCGCGCTTCGCTCCGCCTTCGGCCCGCAGGCGGACGCCTATTTCGCCCGCTCGCGCCGCTGGTGAAACACGCGGTCGTCAGGCCGCCGCGGTTTCCACGATGCGGTTGCGACCGGCATTCTTGGCCCGGTAGAGATTGGCGTCGGCCGCGCGCATCAGCCGGTCGAAGCTTCCCATGCTGTCGGCGGAATGGACGATGCCGGCGCTGAGAGTCAGCGCAAAGGTGCCGTCCTCGGACGAAATCCGCGTTGCGGCGACCGTCGCCCGAACGCGGTCCGTCAACAGGAAGGCCTCGGTGCGCGTTACGTCGGGAAGGATCGCCGCGAACTCCTCGCCGCCGATGCGGGCCACGAAGTCGCCCTGGCGAAGCACTGTCGAACAAAGCAGGGCAAAGCGGCGCAGGGCCGCATCGCCGGCGGCGTGACCGTAGCCGTCGTTGATTGCCTTGAAGTGGTCGAGATCGAAGATGACCAGCGCGAATTCGGCCCGGGCGTTCAGCGCCTCCTGCAGCCGCAGTTTGAAGGCGCGCCGGTTGGGGAGTTTTGTCAGTGCGTCGTGCATGGCGGCATGGCGCAGATCCTTCGCCATCCGCTCATAGGCGATCGACAGGATAAAGGCACCGCTGGCGGTCGTGTGGATCACGGCGACAAGAAGATGGATCTGCAGGATGCCTTCGAAGATCAGCTGGGCGTTGTCATCCGGTTGGAGGAAAATCGCCTGGCCGATGCAACCAGCGAAGGACAGCGCCATGATGCCGTAGGCCAGCATCAAACCGCAGCGAGACGGCAGGCCGGATTCCCGGTCCGTGTAGAATTCCCGGGCGGTAGCGGCGGCCTGCAGCATCAGAATGGCGTTCACTGTGCAATAGACCGTCAGGTAGTCGAAATGTGCCGGGATGCCGAACAGCACGACCACGACGAGCGCCGGCAGTATGACAAGTGTCCAGGAGACGCGGCGCCGGGTGAACAGGCGCGCTGCCGTCCAGCGCAGGCCGGAACCGATGACGAGCAGGCTGTTCGGAATGGCCAGGGCGAGGCTCGCTTGCTGGCTCGGAAAAGCCATGTAGCCGAAGAGCGAAGCGGCGATAATGAAGTTGGCGGCTATCCAGACCGGCCAGTACGCTTCCTCGCGTTGCTTGTGCCAGGCCGCATAGAAGGCGAGCCCCATCACGATGAGGATCATGGCATTGGTGAGGAACAGTGTCTGGACATCGACACCAAGGTCCATGTCGACCCGCGAGCTCATCACCATCTCCGAATGTGGTCCTGCGCGAATCGTGCAGCGACGCGGGCAGAGAATGCCGCTTGATACTTAAAGTTTCGCTAGAACAGCACGTTCGTTCCTGGTGCGGTTAATGGATGCTTTACGCGATGGCGACGCTGATGAGGGCGCAGAACAGGACGACGGTCCAGGGGGGCGCCTTCCAGACGACCAGCAGCACGAAGCCGGCCAGTGCCAGGGCGAAATCGGCCGGCGCCCGCACCGCGCTGACAAAGACCGGATCGTAAAGCGCCGCACCCAGAATGCCGACCACGGCGGCATTGGCGCCGCGCATGGCGGCCTGCGCCGTGACGCGGCGGCGGAAGGCGTCCCAGAACGGCAGCGCGGCGACGACGAGGAGCATGCCGGGCAGGAAGATCGCCACGAGCGCGATGGCGGCGCCGGCGATGCCGAAGGCTTTCGGCGAGACGATCGCACCGAGATAGGCGGCGAAGGTGAACAATGGCCCGGGCACGGCCTGGGCGGCACCGTAGCCAGCCAGAAAGGCATCTTCGCTGGCCCATCCGGGCTCGACGACGAAGGCCTGCAACAGCGGCAGGACGACGTGGCCGCCGCCGAAGACCAGGGCGCCGGCCCGGTAGAAGGCGTCGAACAGGGCCAGGGGCCCGGCCCCGCTGGTCGTCGCGGCAAGGATCGGCAACAGGACGAGGAGGATTGCGAAGACGGCAAGTGCGACAAGGCCGACGCGGCGAGACACGGGGATGACGTGGGCCGGCGGCGTGGCCGCCATCCCGGCCCTGCAGAAGACGAGGCCGGTCAGCCCGCCCATGACGATCGCCGCGATCTGGCCGAGCGAACCGGCGACGACGACGACCGCGACCACGGCCACAAGCGCGATGGTCGCGCGGGTTCGGTCGGGGCACAGCGTGCGGGCCATGCCGAAGACCGCCTGCGCCACCACCGCGACGGCGACGATCTTCAGGCCGTGGACGATTGCCGCGCCGACGCCGCTCTCGAAGGCCTGCGCGCCGGCCGCAAAGAGGATCAGCAGGATGGCGGAGGGCAGGGTGAAGGCGGTCCAGGCTGCCAGCGCGCCGAGGGGGCCGGCCCGCATCAGTCCGATGGCGAAGCCTACCTGGCTGGAGGCCGGGCCGGGGAGGAACTGGCAGAGCGCCACGAGGTCGCCATAGCCGGTCTCGTCCAGCCAGAGGCGGCGGGTGACGAACTCGTCGCGGAAATAGCCGAGATGGGCGATCGGCCCGCCGAAGGCCGAAAAGCCGAGCTTGAGGAATGCGCGGAACACTTCGCCGGGCGAGCCTTCTGGACCCCGAACGGGACCTGCCCTGTCTGCGGCTGCCGTCTGTGCCGCTTCCCGTCGATCGACATCACCTGCCTGCGTCACCCGTCATCCCCGCGATTCCCTCATCGCAGGGTGCCACGGATGCATGTCGCCGCGAAGACGAATGACGTCAGCGCTTCGGCGTGATGTCTTTCATCGGCGGATCGCGCAGGGCGTCGCCAAAGGCCGTATCGTCCTCGCCGAAATGCTCAAGGACGATATCGAGATTGCGCCGGTGGGCCTTGAAGAAGACGTCGAAGACGTCGCCCAGGAGCGGAACGACGCCGACGGCGAAGTCGACGCCCAGATTGCCGACCATCTTCGCCAGTTTGTGCCGGGGCAGGCCGAGGCGCCGCGCCTCGTTGATAATATAGACGCCGATCAGGCTGCCGGCCGCGTCGCCGACTCCCGGAATCAGGCCCAGCACTGAATCGCCACCGAAGCGGATGCCGGTACCGGGGATCCGGATCGCCGTGTCCATCAGCCGCGCGACCCGGCTGATGCGCTTGAGGCGCCGCTGGTGTTCGGCGTGGAGGGAAGGATCGGCGGCGGTCATGGACATGTCTCCTGTTCGTGCGTCGCTCACCATATGGGAATGCCCGCGCCGCGAAACAGATGTTGCCGCAAGGTGATAGGGTGAAGTCGGCATGCGCGCGCCGGGCAGGGAACCAGGCGGGCGGGGCGGCGGACACAAGCGGGTCATAGTTCTGCACTTTCGTGCTACCGCCCGCGAATCACGCAGACGGGGCAGAGGGAAGGCGACATGACGGAAGCGGTCACGCAGGCCACGACGAGCGTCGCGCACACGGAAGTTGCGAACGGTGCTCATGGCGCCCACGGGACCGAAACCGGCCTGATCGCCATCGCCATCGTTATTGTCGTCGCGGTGACCGCCGGCCTCGGCCTGATGCGACTGCGCCAGCCCCCGCTGGTCGGCTTCATCCTCGCCGGTGTCCTGCTCGGACCCTCGGCGCTCGGCGTGATCTCCACCTCCAACGAGAACGTCACCATGCTCGCCGAGATGGGCGTGCTGATGCTCTTGTTCTTCATCGGCATGGAACTGTCGCTGAAGGCCTTCGTCGCCTCGCTGAAGCCCGCGGTGCAGATTGCCGGCGGCCAGCTTCTCGCCGCCATGGCGATCGCTTTCGGCCTGATGGCGATCTCCGAGACGACGTTGGCCGAGGCGATCATCCTCGGCTTCATCATCGCGCTGTCGTCGACCGTGGTGGCGATGAAGATGCTGGAGGACATCGGTGAACTGCGCCATGAGCCGGGCCGGATCGCCGTGGCGGTGCTGATCGCCCAGGACCTGGCGGTGGTGCCGATGCTCATCATAGCCACCTCGCTCGGCGGCGAGGAGGCCGTGAGCTGGGGAGCTGTCGGGCTGAAGATCGCCGTGGCGGTCGCCGCCCTCGGCGGGCTGCTGTGGTTCCTCGGGCGCCGGGGCAAGCTGAAACCGTTCTTCGCGGCGGCGGTGGAGGATAATGTCGAGATCCTGGCTCTTGGCTCGCTCGCCTTCTGCTTTGCCGCCGCGGCGGTGTCGGGCCTCGTCGGCCTGTCGCCCGCCTATGGCGCCTTCATCGCCGGGCTGGTGGTCGGCGCCTCGACCCTGCGCTCGCGCGTCATCCATGTGGTCGAGCCGATCCAGGCGCTGCTTCTGGTGGTGTTCTTCCTGTCGATCGGCCTCCTGATCGATCTCGGCTACATCGCCGAGAACTGGGTGCTGGTGCTCGTCGCCTCGTTTTTCGTGATCCTCGCCAAGAGCGTGCTGAACGTCGTGCTCATCCGGCTGGCCGGCCTGCCGCACAAGACCGCCATCGAGGCGGGTCTGTCCATGGCGCAGATCGGCGAGTTCTCCTTTGTCCTGGCGGCGGCGGCCTTCGCCTCCGGCGCCCTTGGCGGCGACGTCTATCGGCTGGCGCTGGCGGTCACCGCCGTTTCGCTGCTGGTCTCGCCCGCCTGGATGGTGGTGATTCGCCATCTGGAGGGCGAGGCGCGCTTCGGCTACGCCGAATTCCGTGCGGCGCTTGCCGAACTCTACGGCGAGCGGATCGAGACCGTGGAAGACATGGGCGTCTGGCTGAAGGTGCGCGCCCGCGCGTTGCGCCGTGCCCTGAGCCGGCGGAAGATCGCCCGGCGCAATGGCAAGGTCGAGACGCAGGAAGCATCGGCCAGCCCGGCCGCCGGCGAATAGCGCCGGCTAGTCGCGAACGCCGAAACGGCGCGCCACGAAGCGCGCGATGGGCGGCCCGGCGACCAGCACGATGACGAAGCGCACCGTCTGCAGCGCCATGACGAAGGGCAGGTCGACCCGGGTGGAGGCGGCGATGATGGCGATGGAATCCATGCCGCCGGGGCTCGTCGCCAGATAGGCGGTCACCGGATCGATGCCGAGCCCGACATGCAGGAGCGCGGCGAGGCCGGCGCAGAAGGTCATTAGGATGAGGATCGAGCCGACGATCCTGGGCAGTGCATGCCACGCATGGGCGAGCACCGCGCGATCGAAGCCGAGGCCGATCTTCCAGCCGAGGACGCCGTAGCCGAGCACCAGGAACCATTCGGGCAGCTGGAATTCCACATAGCCTGCGAGATTGAGCGCGACGCCGATCGCCATGGGCACCAGGAGCGGGCCGGCGGGGATGGCGAGGAAGCGGCCGACCAGCACGCCGAGACCGACAAAGGCCAGCGTCGGACCGAAATGTTCCCAGACCAGCGTCGGAAACCAGACGGCGACCTGAGCGGTCGCCGCCGGCGCATCGTCGCTGATCCAGAACCGGGCCATCAGCGCGGCGGCGATGGCGACGAGGATGACCCGCAGATACTGCATGAAGCCGACGAGGCGGGCATCGGCGCCGAAGGCGTCCGCCATCACCACCATCGCCGTCGCGGCGCCCGGCGACGTGCCCCACACCGCGGTCGTCCCGGGCAGGACGTGCCAGCGACTCATCAGGCCGCCAAGGACGCTGCTTGCGGCGATCACGGCGAGCACCACCCCCACATAGAGCGGCCAGTCGAGGAGGAAGGTCGACAGGATCTGCGGCGTGATTGCTGCGGCGACGAGACAGCCGATCGCCGCCTGGGCGGCGGAATAGGGAACCGGTGATACGGCGATAGACGTGCCGCGCACCGCCAAGAGGATGGCCGCGATCATCGGGCCGAGCAGCATGGCGGCGGGCATGCCGACCAGTTCCAGCGCGCCGCCGATCAGGATGGAGAGCGCCAGCAGTGCCAGCCACTGGATGGCGGCCGGCGGCCTGCGGCCCGGCGTGGCGGCATCGGGCGCGCGGGCGAGGACATCGTCCGTCATCGCGCCGTCCGACAGCCCGCAACCGGGCGGCGGTCGTCATGGGCCGGCCCGCACGGCATCCTGTGGGAGGGAGGGTGAGACGATGGCCGGGTCACGAGCACTTTCTGCCGCCCGGACCGGAGAGGCCGGGATCGATGGACGTAAGCCGTGCTTATCGTCTCGGCAGGCCGATGGCGAGGGCCGGTGCATGACCCGATCGTATCAGGGGGCGGTCCCGCCGGCGATCTGACCGGCGGGACCGCCCGCGTATCAGAGTGCGCGCAGCAACTCCGCGGTCGGCCAGCCGTCGGCCGGCAGGCCGAGGCGGATTTGTTCCCTGCGGACCGCCGCGCGGGTGTTCTCGCCGAGGATGCCGTCGATGCCGCCGGTGTCGTAGCCGAGATCGCTCAGGCGCTGCTGCAGCTGCTTGGTGGCTTCCAGGTCGAGGCCCGNCGCGGGTGTTCTCGCCGAGGATGCCGTCGATGCCGCCGGTGTCGTAGCCGAGATCGCTCAGGCGCTGCTGCAGCTGCTTGGTGGCTTCCAGGTCGAGGCCCGGCTGGGGATTGCCCATGTCGGCCGACGGGGCGCCGGCGAGGCGGGTGGAGAAATAGGCGGCGGTCAGCGAGTAGACCAGCGACTGGTTCCACTTCAGGTAGATGTCGAAATTCGGATAGGCCAGGAAGGCCGGGCCACCGCGTCCCATCGGCAGGATCAGCGAGGCGGGCAACTGGTCGGCCGGCAGGGCCGATCCGTCGGCACGTGTCACGCCGAGCTCGGCGAAGTTCGCGCGCGGCTCCTTGTTGACGAGGGCGGCGCGATCCCAGGGGAACTGCGCGGGCACCTGCACGGCCTCGAGCCAGGGCTCGCCGCCACGCCAGCCCAGCGACTGGATGTACTTGCCGGTGGTGAACAGGACGTCGGCCTCGTCCTTGAGCAGGTCGACCCGGCCGTTGTTGTCGCCATCAGTGCCGAAGGCGAGATATTCTTCAGGCAGTAGCTGGGTCTGGCCGAGTTCGCCGGCCCAAGCGCCCTGCATCTCGGACGGCGCGAGATAGCCGCGGTCGACGAGTTCGATCGCCGCGATCAGATGCGGGCGGAAGAGTTCCGGCCGCCGGCAGTCATGGGCGAGCGTGGCAAGCGCGGCCAGCGTGTCGAACCCGCCGAGGACGGCACCGTAGTCGGTCTCCAGCCCCCAGAAGGCGGCGATGACCGGGCCGGGCACGCCGGTCTCCGCCTCGACGCGCGACAGGACGTTCGCATAGGTCTGCAGGTTTTCCTTGCCCTGCTTCAGCCGGTAGCCATTGACCATGCGGGTGGCGAATTGCTGCCAGTCCTGGGCAAAGACGCCCTGGGCCTGGTCGGCCGCCAGGACCTTCGGGTCGAGGCGCATGTCAGCGATGGCAGCGTCGATGGCGCCGGCGGACAGCCCCTTGGCTTGGGCCTCGGCCCGTACGCCCTGCAGGAAGGCGCCGAAATCGCCGCCGCATTGCTGTGCCGCCGCAAGCGAGCTGCCGGACAACAGGAGCGACAGGGTCAGGGCGAAACGGCTGGCGACGGGCATCGGCGAAATCCTCACGATGATGGCAATGGGCGTTTCCTCCGCGCCTAGGTGATCATCATGGCGCTTTGAAGAACGTCAACGGCGCATCCGGGCCTTCAGCCATGTCGCCCAATCGGCCCGCGTGCCGGCAAAGGCGTTGCGGTCGACGTCGCCGCGAACACCGGGCACCGTGCCGGTTGCGGTGTACTGCCAGAAGCGGAATTTGCGGTTCTCGTAGACATTGTCGGGATGATCGGCGACGGCGCGCACCCAGAATTCGTGGTTGGGGAAGGCGGCGACGAGACGCTCGCGATGGACGTCGATGGGCACGTAGAGGATGGGGCGCTGCCCATAGTGCCGCTCCAGCGCATTCGACATGGCCACGACCTCGCGCACCAGATCATCACGGGGCGGCCGCTTGGTGCAGGTCGGCGAAAAGGGCGTCCATTCGACGTCGATCACCGGGGGCAGGGCGCCCTTTTCCCGCGGGACGTTGTCGATGAACCATTCGGCCTGCTCGCTGCCCGGCCGGCAATGATACCAGAAATGATAGGCGCCGCGCGGCACGCCGGCGGCGCCCGCCTCGCGCCAGTTCTCCAGGAACCGGTCGTCAAGCCGGTCGCCGCCCTCGGTGGCTTTCAGAAAGGCAAAGGCAACGCCTCCGTCGCGGGCCGCGCGCCAGTCAATGTCACCCTGGTACTTGGCGACGTCGATACCGTGCACCGGGTATTCGTGGGATGCCTCGACGGCCATGTCGGAGAGCCCGAGCTCGGCGACGCTGAGCGCCGTCGAGCGACAGCCGGCGAGGGTGAGGACCAGCGCCATGCCGGCCAGGGCCAGGCGGCGGCGCGAGATCCCGCGGCGCGCGGCAGTAAAGGTATTCGTCTCGGGGCGGTCGCGCATCGGGTCTCTCGGGAACTGGCGGGAGATCGCCCATTGTGGCCCCGCTTTGCTCGCAAGGCCACGCATCGGCGACGGCGGTCGGTCTGCGCCGCCCTCCCATGAATCATTTCTGGCTGGAACGAGGCTGGTCGCGGTTGAAAGAAGACGTAATGGCCGGGAAACCAACGGGCGATGGCGCCGTTGACGACAAGATAGCCGGGTCGTGCAGGGTGATGGGCTGTTCGCCGCAGATGCGCGAGCGTCTGTTTGCGTCGCAATGAATGATCGCAGATAATACCAATCTGAATAATGGCCGGGGCGGCGCGATGAACATTCTGACGAGCCTCAACGCGCTGCTGCAGGCTATCCCTTCCGGCAGCCGCGCGACGCTGGACGCCATCTTCGAGAGCATCCGATCGATTTTCGGCGGCGATCGCGAGACCCGCAAACGCGTCGCCTTCGGCGTGGCCGTCATCGCCTTGTCGGCGAAGATGGCCAAGGCCGACGGCATCGTGTCGCAGCGCGAGGTTGCCGCGTTTCAGGACATCCTTGAAATTCCGCCCGAGGAACTGCGCAACGTCTTCCGTCTCTACGACCTTGCCAAGCAAGACATCGCCGGCTTCGAAAGCTACGCCATGCGGCTAAAGGGCCTGTGCCGCGAGGAAGGCGAGACCTGCGAACTCCTGACGGACATCCTCGACGGCCTGTTCCACATCGCCAAGGCCGACGGGCTGGTGCATGAGCGCGAGCTGGAGTTCCTGGCCGCCGTCGCCCGTATCTTCGGGCTGAGCGAGGCCGAGTTCACCGACGTGCGCAATCGTCATATCCTGGGACCGAACAATCCCTACGCGGTGCTCGGGTTGCACCCGGACACCGAACCCGCCGAGACCCGGGCGCGCTATCTGACCCTCGTGCGCGAGAACCATCCGGACCGTCTCGCCGCCCGCGGCGTCCCCGACGAGTTCATGTTCATCGCCACCGAGCGGATGAAGGCGATCAACAACGCCTACAGCCAGATTGCAGGAAAGACCGCGGCTTGAGTCCCGATCATGCCGGCGTCGACGAAATCCGCCCGTCGCCGAACCACACCGAGCGCCGCGACGGGCAGCGGCCCGACATGCTGATCCTGCATTATACCGGCATGGGGACGGGGGAGGAGGCGGTGCGCTGGCTCTGCAACCCCGACAGCGAGGTTTCGTGCCACTATCTCGTCCACGAGGACGGGCGGATCGTGCAGATGGTGCCCGAGGATCGGCGCGCCTGGCACGCCGGCGCCGGAAGCTGGCGCGGCCGCGGCGACATCAATTCCCGCTCAATCGGTATCGAGATCGTCAATCTGGGACACGGCAACGGCTATCCCGATTTTCCGTCCGTGCAGATCGAGGCGGTACAGAGATTGTGTGCCGATTGTGTCGCGCGGCGGCCGATCCACCCGGAATTCGTGCTCGCCCATTCCGATGTCGCGCCTGCGCGAAAGTGCGATCCCGGCGAAAAGTTCCCCTGGCTTCAACTTTTTTCAGCCGGCATCGGCCACGCGGTCGATCCGGCGCCGCTGAAGGGTGGACGCTATCTCGGCCTTGGCGATCGGGGCGAGCCGGTGGCCGCCTACCAATCGCTGCTTGCGGCCTATGGCTATGGGGTGCCGTGCGACGGAACCTTCGACGACGCAACGCGTCTGGCGACGATCGCCTTCCAGCGGCATTTCCGCCAGGAGCGCGTCGACGGCATCGCCGATGCCTCCACGATCGAGACGTTGCACCGGCTTTTGACCACACTGCCGCGGTCGCCGTTTGCCCCTGCCGAAAGCGCTGTCGCCAGCGCCTGATGGCGGTGATTGTTTCACTATGAAATGTTGCGTGATCACTCCGTCACATTCCCGATGATTTTGCGCCGCACACAGCGGTCCTCGCTGATGCGGTCCAGCCGCTTCGAGGGGAAATAGCGCCGGCTGTTCAAGGGGATGGCCGGCAAGGATCATTTGGGGTTTCCATGAACAGACTCACGACCGTGGCACTTGCCGCGACGCTGGCACTCGGCCATATGACGACCACTTTTGCCCAGGATACAGCTACCGAGATCACGGTCGCTCCCATCGAAGTCGCCGCCCTGGAGCGCTTCGCCGACCGGCCCTTCGCCGGCATCATCGCCAAGGAAGCCGCCGCCCATGGCGTGCCGCTGCGCCTGGCCCATGCGGTCATCAACATCGAGAGCAGCTATCGTGCGTCGGTGACCGGCGCCGCCGGCGAAGTCGGGCTGATGCAGATCAAGCCGGCGACGGCACGCGGCATGGGCTTCAAGGGCAGCACCAAGGCGCTCTACGACCCGGCGACCAACGTCAAATGGGGCATGCGCTATCTGGCAGGCGCCGTGCAGCGCGGCGGCGGGACGACCTGCGGGACGATCCTGAAATACAATGCCGGGCACTACGCCAAGCGGATGAACCCGATTTCCCAGCGCTACTGCTCGAAGGTCAAACGCGAGCTCGCGCAGGCCTGATCGGCCGGCACGCGGCGACGACAAGGAAGCGGTCGCGAGGGGCGCGGCCGCTTCCGTCCGGACCCGACGGCGGTCAGTGGGGTGAGTGCTGCCAGCCGCGTGGTCCTTCGGGCATCGCCTCGACATGCGGCTTCGAGCAATGCCGGATGCTGTTTTCAAGGGGCATGAGCCCGTCCGCTCGGCTTCCGCGGCGCGGACTGTCCGGGACGACGCAGGGGACGCAGGAGCGCTTCGTCCCTTGGGGTCAGGCGGCCATGTCGAGGATCACCTCGAAACTGCCATAGATCATCCGCTGGCCGTCGAAGGGCATGTCGCCCGGCTTCATGCGCGGATCTTCCATGATCTTGGCCATGCCGGCGTCGCGTGTCGCCTTGTCGGGCCAGGAGATCCACGAGAACACGACCACCTCGTCCATTTCGGCCTTCACCGCGCGCCGGAAATCGGTGACCTTGCCATCAGGCACGTTGTCGCCCCAGCATTCCACCAAGCGCAGGGCCCCGTGCTCCATGAGCACCGGGCCGACGCGGGCTGCCAGTTCGCGGTAGGCCTCCCTGTTGGCGGCGGGGACCGCGATCACGAATCCATCTACATAGCTCATGCGTTTCCTCCCTTCTTGAATCGTTTGGCCGGTCCCGGCACGGTGGCAAGCCACAGTGCGGGACGCCAGCTTCGACCGGCGCTTGGGCCGGGCGATGGTCGTGTAAGGGCGTATGTGCCCGGATGGCGGATCAGGCGGTCGCCATCTCCGTGTTGGCCGGGACGGCGGCCGGCTCCATCCACATGACTTCCCAGGTATGGCCATCGGGGTCCTCGAAGCTGCGCATGTACATGAAGCCATGGTCCTGCTTCGGGCCCGGGTCCGCTTTGCCCCCGGCTTCGCTCGCCCAGCCGATCACCGCATCCACGGTGTCGCGGCTCTCGACCGAGGTGCAGTGCAGCATCTGCGTGCTGGCATGGGCGTCGGCGATCGGCTTCGACGTGAATTCGCGGAAGCGCGCATGGGTCAGGAGCATTACGTGGATGGTCTCCGAAAACACCATGCAGGCGGCTGTCTCGTTGGAAAAATGGGGATTTCGCTCGGCCCCGACGGCCTCGTAGAAGGCAACGGCGCGGGACAGCTCGGCAACGGGCAGATTGATGAATATCAGGCGGGTCATGGAAACCTCTTGCGATCTAACCTTTGCCATTGATGGCGCATTCAGTTATAAAATACAACAATGAAGTTAGAAAAAATAACTAAAACTCCTGACGCTCGCCAACGCCGCCGATACGAAGATGCCTGTGCCGCTGCCCACGGCATGGATCTCCTTGGCGAACGCTGGGCGCTCCTCGTCGTCCGCGAACTGATGTGGGGGCCGCGCCGCTTCTCCGACCTGCGGTCCGCGCTGCCTGGGATCAGCGCCAATGTCCTGACCCAGCGGCTGGAAGGGCTGGAGGCGGCGGGCGTGCTGGTGCGGCGCCGCCTGCCACCGCCTGCGGCCTCTCAGGTCTACGAGCTGACCGAATGGGGCTATGAGAGCGAACCGATCTTCCAGGCGCTGGGGCGCTGGGCGGTGCGCTCGCCGGCGCATGATCCGTCGATGCCGTTGAGCGCGGCCTCGCTGATGCTGTCGCTACGAGCCATGTTCGCGGCGGAGCGCGTCGGCGGCTTTGCCGCAAGGATCGGCCTGGTGGTCGACGGGCAGGCGTTTCTCGCCGAGGTCGCAAACGGGCGGATCGCCATCGCCGCGAGGGCGCCGGACGAGGCCGATGTGGTCCTGGCGGCCGAGGCACCGGTGATCGGCGGTGCAATCTATGGCGGCGTGCCGCTGGCGGCGCTGGAGGCCGACGGGGTGTTGGAAATCACCGGCGACCGCGCCGTCGCGCAGCGTTTCGTCACACTGTACTCGCTGCCGCCCAAGGTCGGGACGGGACCGGCCTCGGCCCTGCCGGAGCGCCGTGACCCGGTGCGCCATGACGATTTGCCGTTGACTTCGACGGCCGGCCGGAACACGTAGCGGACGCCAGCCGGCTGGGCGGCCGCTCCCGTCACATGTCGAAAGACGGCGGGGGAGGAAAGTCCGGGCTCCACGGAGAAACGGTGCCGGATAACGTCCGGCGGGGGCGACCCCAGGGAAAGTGCCACAGAAAACAGACCGCCCCGCCTGCAGTGCGGCTCGCGAGGATCTCGCAGAGAGCCGCAGTGCTGGCGGGGTAAGGGTGAAACGGTGGGGTAAGAGCCCACCGCGTCTCTGGCAACAGCGACGGCACGGCAAACCCCACCGGGAGCAAGACCGAATAGGAACGACGCGGTCGGTTCGTCGCAAGACGGGTCGCCAGCCCTCTCCGGGCCGGTCGTTCGGGTAGGTTGCTAGAGGCGGCTCGCAAGGGTCGTCCCAGAGGAATGGTCGCCAGGCGGTCATGCCGCCTACAGAACCCGGCTTACAGGCCGGCTGGCACTTTCATCCCATCATCGCCCAACGGGCCGATCGCGAAAAACGCATCGCCGCGACCGGATTTTTCCCGTCTCGGCATGGGACGGCGTCCCCCGTCGCCGCAAGCACCCCGAACTTCAACCGAATTCGCGATCTGGACGGTCCCGTCGGCGCGCCTTGCCGCGCCCGAGCCCCTGGCCATGGGAATTCTTGGTTCGTTTGCAAAACGTCAATGTTAATAGGCCATTAAGGGCAGGATGATAGACAGTCCGGGCGGGTCGTGCGCAGCTGCCGTGGCGGCAATTCCCATTGACGACCAAGAGTGCCCATGATATTCCATAAGCCATCATTCAGGGGTCGTTCGCGACTCCATTCCAGACAGGAAAACACGCGCTTCGGACGGTCTGAGGCAGGTCGTAGACGCCGCAAGTCAGGCAGCGCCGTGGGGTCGGTGCGCCGGTCGATCGGCAGGCAGGCGGGGGCCTTGATGAGATGGGAATCTGTCGCGACGGGCAGCGCTGCGGCTGATGGACTGGTTCCTCTCCAATTACGTCAACAACATCGACTCCAAGGGTCGGGTGTCCGTGCCGGCTTCGTTCCGGCAGGTGATCGCCGCGCGGGGCATCCGCGACCTGTTTGCCATGCGCAGCCTGGCGCTGCCGGTGATGGAAGTGGGCGGTCCGGATCTGCTCGAGCGTTTCGAGCGGCAGATGGATACTCAGGATCCGTTCAGCGAGGCCTATCAGGACCTTGCGCTCTTCGCCTACGGCGACGGCGCCTATCTGAAATTCGATGCGGAAGGGAGGATCGTCGTGACGGACTTCATCCGCTCCCATACCGGGATCACCGACAAGGTCGCCTTCGTGGGCACGCGCAAATACTTCCAGCTCTGGGAGCCGGCGCGGTTCGAGGCGGCACGCAGCGAGGCGAGGGCACGGCTGCTGGCAACGTCGCCAGGCGGCAGGGCGTCTGCGGGAGCACCGGAATGACGGCGGGTCACGACGGGATCGACGGTCCCGTGGTTGGCGGACCGGCTCGCCACATTCCGGTGTTGCTTGCAGAAGTGCTCGACGCGCTCGCCCCGGGGCCGGGCGACGTCATCGTCGACGGCACATTCGGGGCGGGCGGATATACGCGGGCGATCCTGGCGGCTGGCGCGAACGTCATCGCCATCGACCGCGACCCGGCCGCCGTGGCGACGGCGCGCGCACTCGCGCAGGATCATGATGGCCGGCTGACGCCGGTGGAGGGTCGCTTCGGCGACCTGCATCGCATCGTCGAGGCCGAAGCGGCGGGCGGGCTCGTCGACGGCATCGTTCTCGATATCGGCGTCTCGTCCATGCAGCTCGACGAGGCCGAGCGCGGCTTCTCCTTCCAGAAGGACGGGCCGCTCGACATGCGCATGAGCGGCTCCGGGCCAAGCGCGGCCGACGTCGTCAACCGGCTGAAGGTCGGCGACCTGCTGCGCGTCATCGGCATTCTGGGCGAGGAGAAGCAGGCGGGCCGGGTGGCGCGGGCCATCGAGGCGCGTCGGGCCGAGACGCCGTTCACGCGCACCCTCGATCTCGCCGGCGTGATCGGCAAGGTCGTCGGCCGGGCGCCCAAGGACAAGATCGACCCCGCGACCCGCAGCTTCCAGGGACTGCGCATCTTCGTCAATGACGAGCTGGGCGAACTCGCCCGCGCGCTCGTCGCGGCCGAACGGGTGCTCAAGCCGGGTGGCCGGCTCGTGGTGGTCAGCTTCCATTCGCTGGAAGACCGCATCGTCAAGCGCTTCCTGCGCGACCGCTCGTCGCCGCCGTCGGGCTCTCGCCATCTGCCGGACGTCGCGCCGGCGACGCAGACCTTCGAGGCGCGCAACCGCGCGATCGGTGCGAGCGACGACGAGGCGGAGCGCAATCCGCGTGCCCGCTCGGCCAAGCTGCGCTCGGGCATTCGCACCGGCGAGCCGGCGCGCCAGGACGCCGACGAACTGGGGTTCGCCGGACTGCCGTCGCTCGCCGACCTACCTGATACCGGAGTTTGAGGGCCATGTTGAAAACACTCGACATCGTGCTGATCGCAGTGATGATCTCCGCGGCAGCCTGGACCTACAAGATCAAGCACGAGGCCGAAACGCTGGAGACCGCGGTCACCAAGCTCGAACGCCGTATCGCGCTCGAGCGGGAGACGATCTCGCTCCTGGAGGCCGACTGGAGCCTGCTCGACCAGCCCAACCGGCTGCAGCGCATCGCCAACGCTTTCCAGGACGAGCTGCAGCTGCAGCCCATGCGTCCCGACCAGATCGTCCGGCCCGACGAACTTCCGCGCCGCCCGGTGAATCTCGTTCCCGAGACCGGCGGCAATCTCGGCGGCTATGCCGACAGCTCCGAAACGGTGGTACGGTGATGCGAGTGCCCAATCCGTTCAAGCGCACCAAACCGGCAGCGCCGACCAGCACACTGCCCGAATGCGACCATTTCGGCCGTCCGCGCCGCCGCCGGCGCACGCCCCAGAACCGCAGCCGCTTCGTCATCGCCATCGGCCTGTTCGTCGGCATCTACGGCGTCATCGGCGGCCGGCTCGTCATGTGGGGCATCGCGCCCACCGAGAGCGCGGCGGCCTACGGCGCCCATGACAAGATCATGTCGGACCGGCCCGACCTTCTCGACCGCAATGGCGAAGTGCTGGCGACGGACATCAAGACCGCCTCGCTCTTCGCCGAGCCGCGCCGCATCATCGATCCTGACGAGGCGAGCGAACTCTTGCTCGGCGTCATGCCGGATCTCGACCCGAAATGGCTTTACCGCCGGCTGGCCAGCAATGCTGGCTTCGTCTGGCTGCGCCGCGAGCTGACGCCGGGCCAGCAGCAGGCCGTCCTCGACCTCGGTATTCCGGGCATCGGCTTCCGCACCGAAAAGCGCCGCTTCTATCCGGGCGGCACCACCGCGGGCTTCATTGTCGGACATACCAACGTCGACAATCAGGGCACCGCGGGCATGGAGAAGTACATCGACGACCAGGGCTACCGCGCCCTGCAGGATGCCGGCCTGGCCGTGGGTACCGACCTGGAGCCCGTGAAGCTGTCGCTCGACCTGCGTGTCCAGCACATCGTGGGCGACGAACTGGCCGCCGCGATGACCCGCTACCGGGCGATCGCCGCCGGCGGCGTCGTCCTCGACGTCGACACCGGCGAGGTCATCGCCATGACGTCGCTTCCCGACTACGACCCCAACCAGCCGAGCCAGGCGCTGGACAAGGACCGCATGAACCGCATGTCGGCCGGCCTCTACGAGATGGGCTCGACCTTCAAGGCGTTCACCACGGCGATGGCGCTGGATTCAGGCAAGGTGAAGATCACCGACAGCTTCGACGCCACGCGCCCGATCCGCATGGGCGGCTTCACGATTTCCGACTTCCACGGCAAGCGCCGGGTGCTCAGCGTGCCCGAGGTCTTCATCTATTCGTCGAACATCGGCAGCGCCAAGGAAGCCGAGGCCGTCGGCATCGAGGGGCACCGCGAATTCCTGACCCGCGTCGGTCTCCTGTCGCGCATGGAGACCGAACTGCCCGAAGTTGCCACGCCGACGCAGCCGAAGGTGTGGAAGCAGATCAACTCGGTGACGATCTCCTTCGGCCACGGCATCTCGACGACGCCGCTGAACACCGCGGTCGCCGCAGCCGCGCTGATGAATGGTGGCAAGCTGATCCCGCCGACCTTCCTGCCGCGCACGCGCGCCGAGGCCGAGGCGGTGGCAACGCGCGTACTGCAAGAGAAGACCAGCGACGAGATGCGCTACCTGTTCCGGCTGAACGTGGCCGATCAGCGCGGCTCGGGCAACAGGACGGACGTTCCCGGCTACCGGGTTGGCGGCAAGACCGGCACGGCCAACAAGGTGGTCAACGGGCGCTATTCGGACACCAAGAAGTTCAACGCCTTCCTGTCCGCCTTTCCCACCGACAACCCCCGCTACATCGTCCTCGTCGTGATCGACGAGCCCAAGCCTGAAGAGGGGCAGCATTACGCGACGGCCGGCATGAACGCGGCGCCCACCGTGGGCAACATCATCCGGCGTTCGGCCACGCTGCTGGGTGTGCGGCCGGAATTCGGCGAAGAAGGCAAGTCGCTGCTCGTCTCCTACTAGACCCATCTTTGCGGCGGTGACGCCGGCAGGCTGCCGCAGGAAAGCAACAGCCGGGCCGCCGTGTCGGGCCGGCGGGACATGCGCGCTTCACCGGACGGACGCTTGCCTATAGAAGACCGACCAGCCGGCGAGCGATGCGCCGGCTTTTCGGTACAGCTCGGAACATGGTTAATGAAGCTTTCCCAACTCGCTGAGGGCCTTGCAGAAAGGCCTACGACGCACGATCCGGACATCGCCGGACTGGCCGTCGACTCGCGCGAGACTGGCGCCGGCTTCTTGTTTGCCGCCCTGGCCGGCAGCCGCGCCGATGGGGCCCGCTTCGTGGCCGATGCCGAGGGCCGCGGTGCGGCAGCGATCCTCGCCGCCGAGGGCGTGGCGATCGAGACCGCGTTGCCGGTGCTGCGCACACCCGACCCGCGCCGCGCCATCGCGCTGATGGCCGCCCGCCTCCACGGAGCGCAGCCGGAGCATGTCGTCGCGATCACCGGCACTGCCGGCAAGACCTCCATCGCCACCTTCACCCGACAGATCTGGGCCCGATGCGGGCTTGCCGCGGCCTCGATCGGGACCACCGGCATTGTCTCGCCGAGCCGCGACGAATACGGCTCCTTGACCACGCCCGACCCAATCGCGCTTGCGCGGCTGATGGCGGAACTCGCCGGCGAGGGGGTTACCCATGTCGCCATGGAGGCCTCCAGCCACGGCATCGACCAGCGCCGGCTGGATGGCGTGAAGCTGGCCGCCGCCGCCTTCAGCAATCTCGGCCACGACCATCTCGACTATCACCCGGACATCGACTCCTATTTCGCCGCCAAGATGCGGCTGTTCACGACGCTGCTGCCGAAGGGCGCGCCGGCCGTGATCTTCGCCGACGACCGCTGGTCCGGCCGGGCGATCGACATCGCCACGAACGCCGGCGCCCGGGTGCTGACCGTGGGGCGCGGCGGCGAATTCCTGACGCTGAAGCGGCTGGAATTGGAACGCCAGCGCCAGATCGCGGAGATCGAGGCCGACGGCCGTATCCACCGGGTCGTGCTGCCGCTGGCCGGCGAATTCCAGATGGCCAATGCCCTCGTCGCGGCAGGCCTGGCTATCGCTACCGGCGTGAAGACGGCCGACGCGCTGACGGCGCTGGAGCATCTGAAGGGCGCGGCCGGCCGGCTCGACCTCGCCGGTACCACGGCGGATGGCGCGCCGGTCTTCGTCGACTATGCCCACAAGCCCGAGGCGCTGGAGAACGTGCTGGCGGCGGTGCGCCCCTTCACCACGGGGCGCGTGCTGGTGGTCATCGGCTGCGGCGGCGACCGCGACCGGGCCAAGCGGCCGATGATGGGCGAGATCGCCGCGCGGCTCGCCGACATCGTCATCGTCACCGACGACAATCCGCGCTCCGAGGATCCATCGGCAATCCGCGCCGAGATCATGGCTGCGGCCGTCGGCGCGCGCGAGATCGGCGACCGCCGCGCCGCAATCCGCGAGGCCGTCTTTGCGGCCCGCACCGGCGACACGGTGGTGATCGCCGGCAAGGGCCACGAGATCGGCCAGACGGTCGCCGGCATCACCCATCATTTCAGCGACCACGAAGAGGTCCGCGCAGCCCTTACGGAGGCGGTCCGATGAACGAAGCTCCGAAGAACGAAAACACGGCGAACGAGACCCCGTTGGAAGATGCCCCAACTCACGAGGCATTGTGGGAGGTCAATGCCATGGCGGCGGCGATGCACGCCCGCCCGCTCGGCGATCTGCCGGCGACGATTTCCGGGCTTTCCATCGACACGCGGACCCTGTCGCCGGGCGACGCCTTCTTCGCCATCCAGGGCGACCGCTTCGACGGCCACGACTTCCTCACGGCGGCGACCAAGGCGGGAGCTGCGCTACACGTCGTTTCCGAGCAGAAGTTGCCGGCGCTCGGGCGCGTGCAGTCGCCGCTGCTGGTCGTCGACGACGTCCTGAAGGCAATGTCGCGGCTGGCAGAAGCCGCCCGGGCGCGCTCCAAGGCGACCATCGTCGCGGTCACCGGCAGCGTCGGCAAGACCACCACCAAGGAAGCGCTGCGCCACGGCCTGTCCGCCGAGGGCAGCGTGCATGCGAGCGCCGCCTCCTTCAACAATCACTGGGGCGTGCCGCTGAGCCTGGCGCGCCTGCCGCGCGACGCCCGTTTCGCCATCTTCGAGATCGGCATGAACCATCCGGGCGAGATTCGTCCGTTGGTCAAGCTGGTGCGTCCGCACATGGCGATCATCACCCTGATCGCCGCGGCCCATCTGGGGCATTTCCGCGACCTCGACGAGATCGCCGAGGCCAAGGCCGAGATCTTCGAGGGGCTGGTCGCCGACGGCACCGCCATCCTCAACGCCGACGACCCGCGCTGCGGCCCGCTGGCGACCATGGCCCGCAAGGCCGGGGTGACCGGCATCCGCACCTTCGGCGAGACCGTCGGCGCCGACTACCGGCTGCTCTCCTTCGAGCCCGCCGGCGATGGCGCGGTGATGGAGGCGGTGATCGACGGCGAAACCGTGCGCGTCGAGCTGGCCTCGCGCGGCCGTCACATGGCGCAGAACATCCTCGCCGTCCTCGGTGCCGCGTCGTTGGCGGGCGCTGACGTCCACCGCGTCGCCGCCGCGCTGAAGGACTGGCGCGCCGTCAAGGGCCGCGGCGGGCGCGACCGGCTGCCGATGCCGGCGGGCGGCCATATCGAGCTGATCGACGAGAGCTACAACGCCAATCCCGCTTCGATGCGCGCCGCGCTCGACGTCCTGGCGACGACGCAGCCGGGCGAGGGCGGCCGGCGCATTGCCGTGCTGGGCGACATGCTGGAGCTCGGCGACAGCGCCCGCGACCTGCATGCCGGCCTGATCGAGCCGATCGAGGCCGCGGGCGCTGACATCGTGTTCCTGGCGGGCGAGGAGATGAAGGCGTTGGACGACGTGCTGGAATCGCGCGTGAAGCGGGAATGGCACGAAAATCCGGGCGAGCTTCTGGACAGCCTCCTGAAGACGATCCGCACCGGCGACGTCGTCATGATCAAGGCGTCCAAGAGCATCGGCTTCTCGCCGCTGGTCGACAAGCTGCTCGCCCTCTATCCGCCCACGGCGGCCACCACCGACGCGCCGGGCACCCCCGCCGGCGACGCCCAGTCCCCGGCGCCGAGCCCGGCGGACGATATCGACCCAGCGGGAGCCGCTACATGATCGCCTATCTCGGCCAGTTCGGCGCCGATTTCCAGCTCTTCAACGTCTTCCGCTACATCACCTTCCGCACCGGCGCGGCAATGATCACCGGGTTTCTCGTCGTCTTCCTGTTCGGCCCCGTCGTCATCGCCAATCTCCGGGTCCGCCAGGGCCGCGGCCAGCCGATCCGCGCCGACGGGCCGCAGACCCATTTCAAGAAGGCCGGCACGCCCACCATGGGGGGGCTGATGATCCTGACCGGCTTTCTGGTGGCGACGCTGCTGTGGGCGGATCTGCGCAACCTCTATGTCTGGACGGTGCTGCTGGTCACGCTCGGCTTCGGCGCGATCGGCTTCTACGACGACTATCTCAAGGTCACCAAGCAGAGCGACAAGGGCTTTTCCGGAAAGATGCGCCTGGCGCTGGAATTCCTCATCGCCGGCGTGGCGGCGGTGCTGATCATCTATGCCGGAACGGGCGACTTCGCGAGTTCGCTGGCCTTCCCCTTCGTCAAGGAGATCCTGCTCAATCTGGGCTGGTTCTATGTCGGCTTTGCCGCCTTCGTCATCGTCGGGGCCGCCAATGCGGTGAACCTGACCGACGGCCTGGACGGTCTCGCCATCGTGCCGATCATGATCGCGGCCGGCGCCTTCGGCCTGATCGCCTATGTCGCGGGCAACGTGAACTTCGCAAACTATCTCCAGATCCACTATGTCGCCGGCACCGGCGAACTGGCGCCGATCTGCGGTGCAGTGATCGGCGCCGGCCTCGGCTTCCTGTGGTTCAACGCGCCGCCGGCGGCGATCTTCATGGGCGACACCGGGTCGCTGGCACTGGGCGGCCTGACCGGCACGGTGGCCGTCGCCACCAAGCACGAGATCGTGCTGGCCATCATCGGCGGCCTCTTCGTCATCGAGGCGCTGTCGGTCATCATCCAGGTCGGATGGTTCAAGATGACCGGGCGGCGGGTCTTCCTGATGGCCCCCATCCACCACCATTTCGAGAAGCTCGGCTGGACCGAGAGCCAGGTCGTGGTGCGGTTCTGGATCATCGCCTTCATGCTGGCCTTTGTCGGCCTGTCCACCCTGAAGCTGAGGTGAGCGGATGATCCCGGCCCGCGCTTTTTCCGGAAAATCGGTTGCGCTGTTCGGGCTCGGCGCGTCCGGCCGCGCGACCGCGCGCGCCCTCCTGGAGGGCGGCGCGGACGTTACCGCCTGGGACGACAACCCGGCCAGCGTCGAGGCGGCGACCGCGGAAGGCATCGCGACAAATGACCTGGCGACTGCGGAATGGTCGCGCTTTGCCGCGCTGGTGCTGTCGCCGGGCGTGCCGCTGACCCATCCGCGGTCGCACTGGACCGTGGCACTGGCCTATGCGGCCGGCGTCGAGGTGATCGGCGACATCGAACTGTTCTGCCGCGAGCGGCGGGCGCTGGCACCCGAGGCGCCGTTCGTCGCCATCACCGGCACCAACGGCAAGTCGACGACGACGGCGCTGATTGCCCATTGCCTCGCCCATGCGGGACGCGACGTGCAACTCGGCGGCAATATCGGCGTCGCCATCATGACGCTGGCGCCGCCCGCGGCGGAGCGACACTACGTTGTCGAGTGCTCGTCCTACCAGATCGATCTCGCGCCGACGATCGAGCCCTCGATCGGGCTGCTCCTCAACCTGACGCCCGACCATCTCGACCGCCACGGCTCGATGAGCAACTACGCTGCCGTCAAGACGCGGCTGGTATCGGGCGCGGAACTGGCCGTCGTCGGCGTCGACGATCCCCATTGCCGCCAGATCGCCGACGAGCTGGAATCGGAAGGCCGTACCGTCGTGCGGATCTCGCAGACCGACGGGCTGGACGCCGGGGTCGGCTTCGACGGCCTCGTCCTGCACCGGCGTATGGAGGGACGGCCCGAGGCGACCTTCGACCTGTCGGGGATCGGCTCGCTGCGCGGCCGCCACAACGGCCAGAACGCCGCTGCGGCGGTGGCGGTCTTCACGGCGCTCGGCCTGTCGGACGAGGAAATCAGAGCCGGCCTGAAGAGCTTTCCGGGCCTGGCGCATCGGATGGAAGAGGTCGGCCGTGCCGGCCCGGTGCTGTTCGTCAACGATTCCAAGGCGACCAATGCCGAGGCTGCCGCGCCCGCGCTCGCTGCCTTCCCGCGCATCCACTGGATTGCCGGCGGCCTGCCCAAGGAGGGCGGCATCGGCACGCTGTCCCAGTACTTCCCGCGGATCGCCAAGGCGTATCTGATCGGCGAGGCGGCGCCGTCCTTCGCGGCGACGCTTGGTAAACGAATTCCTTACGAAATCTCCGGTACGCTGGACGTCGCGGTCGCGCACGCGGCGGCCGATGCGGCGGCGGACGCGGCAGACCAGGGCAGCGAGGGGGAGGCAGTCGTCCTCCTGTCGCCGGCCTGTGCGAGCTTTGACCAGTTCCGCAATTTCGAGGTTCGGGGCGATGCCTTCCGCGACGCGGTACGCAAGCTGCCGGATATGGCGATGGTCCGGAAGGAATGACGATGACAAGCCGGATCAAACGGGGTGTGATCAGCGACTGGTGGTGGGGCGTCGACCGCTGGTTCCTGGCGGCGTTCCTGACGTTGCTGGTCGGCGGCCTGGTGCTGTCCTTCGCCGCCAGCCCGCCCGTGGCCGAACGTATCGGCCTCGAGCCGTTCCATTTCGTCAAGCGGCACGCCGTCTTCCTGGTGCCCTCGGCGCTAGTGATGTTCGCCTGTTCGCTGCTGACCCCGCGCGGCGTGCGTCGCGCGGCGCTGGTCATCCTGGCCGCCTCGCTGGCCCTGATGGTTTTGGCGCTGTTCTTCGGCACGGAGATCAAGGGCGCGCGCCGCTGGATCGATCTCGGCCCCCTGAACCTGCAGCCGTCGGAATTCATGAAGCCGGCCTTCGTGGTGATCTGCGCCTGGCTGTTCGCGGAGAACCAGCGCCGCGCCGAAATCCCCGGCAATCTCTTCGCGCTGATCCTGCTGCTCGTCGCAGTGGCGCTGCTGGTCGCCCAGCCCGATCTGGGCCAGACCATCCTGGTCGCAGGCGCCTGGGGCGGGCTGTTCTTCATGGCCGGCCTGTCCTGGCTGTGGATCGCCGTCCTCGGCGGCATCGGCGCCGTCGGGGCGTTTCTCGCCTATGTCGCCTTTCCCCACGTGGCGAGCCGCATCGACCGCTTCCTCACCGGCGAGGGCGACACCTTCCAGACCGACACCGCACGCGAGGCGATCATGCGCGGGGGCTGGCTGGGGCAGGGCCCTGGCGAAGGCACCGTCAAGCGGATGCTGCCCGACAGCCACACCGACTTCGCCTTCGCCGTGCTGGCCGAGGAATTCGGCATCATCACCTGCGCGTTGCTTGCCGCGATCTTCGCCTTCATCGTGATACGCGGCCTGCAGGTGGCAATCGTCCAGCGCGACATCTTCAACAGGCTGGCGATATCCGGCCTCGTCCTCCTGTTCGGCCTGCAGTCGATCATCAACATGGCGGTGAACCTGCAATTGATGCCGGCCAAGGGCATGACGCTGCCCTTCATCTCCTACGGTGGCTCCTCGATGCTGGCCGTGGCGGTCTCCGCCGGCTTCATCCTGGCGCTGACCCGCCGCCGCCCAGAGAACCGCTCGCATACGGACCGCCTCCTGGAGCGGACCTGGCAGATGCACGGCGTCGGCTGACGCAAGTGACAAGATAGGCGCGGCCGACCCGTTCGGGCTGGTGGTGCAATGAGCCGGTCGCGGCGTGCACTTGCGTCCGGCGGCTCGCATGGATATCGCCTGACCATGACAACGATCCTGCTTTCCGCCGGCGGCACGGGCGGCCATCTCTTTCCGGCCGAAGCACTGGCGCACGAACTCGTCGCCCGTGGCCACGACGTCCATCTCGTCACCGACGACCGCGCGGGGCGTTTCGCCGACCGGTTTCCCGTCAAGGAGATCCACCGCGTCCGCTCGGCGACCTTTGCTTCCAAAAACCCCATCGCCGTGTTCTCGGCGCTGTGGACCCTGTGGCGCGGCTTCCGAGAGGCCGGCGAGCTGATCCGCGAGATCCGCCCGGCGGTGGTCGTCGGCTTCGGCGGCTATCCGACCGTGCCACCGCTGATGGCGGCCCAGCGGGCCGGACGTCCGACGATGATCCACGAGCAGAACGCCGTCATGGGCCGCGCCAACAAGTTCCTTGCCCCGCGCGTCGACCGCATCGCTGCCGGCATGCCGCAGGGCACGGCCGACCCGGCCATCGTGAGCAAGATCACCGTCACCGGCAATCCGGTCCGGCCAGCGGTCATCGCCGCCGCGGCAACGCGCTACCTGCCGGCCGCGGCGGATCAACCCTTCAACCTCGTCGTGTTCGGCGGCAGCCAGGGCGCGCAATTCTTCTCGGAAGTCATGCCGGCGGCGATCGACGCCCTGCCGGAGGAGCTGCGCCGGCGGCTGGTCGTCACCCAGCAGGCGCGCGCCGAGGACGAGGACGCGGTGCGGCGCTTCTACGCCGAGCGCGGCATCGCCGCGACGGTCGCGCCGTTCTTCTCGGACATGGCCGAGCGGATCGGGGCGGCGCATCTGGTGATCAGCCGTTCCGGCGCCTCGACGGTGTCCGAGATCGCGGTGATCGGGCGTCCGGCGATCCTGGTGCCCTATCCCTATGCGCTCGACCACGACCAGGCGGCGAACGCCGCGCGGCTGGAGGCCGAGGGCGGGGCGCTCGTCGAGCCCCAGGCGCAGCTGACGCCCGAACGCCTGGCCGGGTTGATCGCCGGGATCGCCGGTGATCGGGCAAAGGCCTCGGCGATGGCGAAGGCGGCGCGTGCGACCGGAATACCGGATGCGGCGGAGTTGCTTGCCGACCTCGTTGAGTCTATGCCGCAGGCCGTGAAACCAAGCTGATCGCTTATAAAATCAGGGGGATGCGGCCATGAAGATGCCGCCGAACATCGGACCGGTCCACTTCATCGGGATCGGCGGCATCGGGATGAGCGGCATCGCCGAGGTGCTGCTGAATCTCGGCTATACGGTGCAGGGCTCCGACCAGAGCGAGAACGCCAACGTGCAGCGGCTGCGCGAACTGGGCGTGAGGATCTCCATCGGGCACGCGGCCGAGAATCTCGGGGAGGCCGAAGTGGTCGTCGTCTCCACGGCGATCAAGCGCTCCAATCCGGAACTCGCCGCCGCCCGCGAGCGGCTGCTGCCGATCGTGCGCCGCGCGGAGATGCTGGCCGAGCTGATGCGCTTTCGCCACGCCATCGCCATCGGCGGCACCCATGGCAAGACGACGACCACCTCGATGGTCGCCACCCTGCTCGACGCCGGCGATCTCGATCCGACCGTCGTCAATGGCGGCATCATCAACGCCTATGGCACCAATGCCCGCATGGGCGAGGGCGAGTGGATGGTGGTGGAGGCCGACGAATCCGACGGCACCTTCCTGAAGCTGCCGGCCGACATCGCCGTCGTGACCAACATCGATCCCGAACATCTCGACCATTACGGCACCTTCGACAAGGTGCGCGAGGCGTTCTGTTCCTTCGTCGAGAACGTGCCCTTCTACGGCGTCGGGGTCATGTGCCTCGACCATCCCGAAGTGCAGGCGCTGGTGTCGCGCATCGAGGACCGCCGCATTATCACCTATGGCGAGAACCTGCAGGCCGACGTGCGTTTCGAGAATGTCAGCTTCTCGGCCGGCAAGTCGCATTTCGACATCACCATCCGCGACCGGGTGAAGGGCACGTCCGAGCGCATCGAGGACCTGGTCCTGCCGATGCCGGGCCGGCACAACGTCTCCAACGCCACGGCGGCCATCGCGGTGGCGCACCGCCTGAACATTTCCGCCGAGGCGATCCGCAAGGGCCTCGCCGGTTTCGGCGGCGTCAAGCGACGCTTCACCTTGACCGGCGTCGTGGGCGACGTCGCCATCTACGACGATTACGGCCACCACCCGGTGGAGATCCGCGCCGCGCTTGCGGCCGCGCGTTCGTCTGCCGCGGGCCGGGTCATCGCGGTCGTGCAGCCGCACCGCTACACACGGCTGCAGGCGCTGTTCACCGATTTTGCCGCCTGCTTCAACGATGCCGACACGGTCATCATCGCGCCGGTCTATGCGGCCGGCGAGGAGCCGATCGAGTTCGTCACTTCGGAGATGCTGGTCGAGCGGCTGAAGCTCGGCGGCCACCGCGACGCGCGGCTGATCGACGGGCCGGAAGAGTTGGCCCCGCTGATCCATGACCTGGCCGAGCCGGGCGACATGGTGGTCTGCCTCGGCGCCGGCTCGATCTCGCAATGGGCCTATGCGCTACCGAAGGATCTGGAAGCGCTGGCCGCGGCCGAAGCCCCCGGCCGGGCGTCGGCCTGATGGCCGGCGCGGATCTGCTCGCCCGGATCGGCGACAGGCTTGAGGGGATCCGCGGCCGCCTGACACCCGATTCCGGGATGGACCGGATCACCTGGTTCCGTGCCGGCGGCCCGGCCGAACTTCTGTTCCAGCCGGCCGACGAAGCGGATCTGGCGACCTTCCTGGCAGCGCTGCCCGAGGAGATTCCGGTGCTCGTCGTCGGCATCGGCTCCAATCTCCTGGTGCGCGACGGCGGCGTGCCAGGCGTGGTGATCCGGCTGTCGGCCAAGGGCTTCGGTCAGGTCGAGCGGGTCGGCGACCGCACCCTTCGCGCCGGTGCCGCGCTGCCGGACAAGCGGCTCGCCGCGGCCGCGCTCGAGGCGGGGCTCGGTGGCTTTCATTTCTACCACGGCATTCCCGGCGCGATCGGCGGGGCCCTGCGGATGAATGCCGGGGCCAATGGCGTGGAGACCCGCGAGCGCGTCGTTGAGGTGAGGGCGTTCGACCGCAAGGGCGACCTCCATGTCCTGACCAATGCCGAGATGGGATATGCCTATCGCCATTCGGCCGCGTCATCTGACCTGATCTTCACAGCGGCCGTCTTCGAGGGCTATCCGGCCGAGGAAACGGAGATCCGCGCGAAGATGGACGAGGTCCAGCATCACCGCGAGACGGTGCAGCCGATCCGCGAGAAGACCGGTGGCTCGACTTTCAAGAACCCGCCGGAAAGTTCGGCCTGGAAGGAAGTCGACCGGGCCGGCTGCCGCGGCCTCGTCGTCGGCGGCGCGCAGATGTCCGAACTGCACTGCAATTTCATGATCAATACCGGCACGGCGACCGGCCACGATCTGGAACTGCTCGGCGAGACGGTCCGCGCCAGGGTGCTGGAGACGTCCGGCATCCGGCTCGAATGGGAGATCAAGCGGCTCGGCCGGTTCCAGGACGGCAAGGTCGTGGAGCCCTTTCTCGGGCGCTGATGCGGAGGAGGTGCCGGCGGACGCCGCCGCGCCTGGTGTCCTCGGCGCGAGCCGGGACGGAAGCGGTGTTTCGTCGGCTCAGTTGAAGCGCATCGCCACGCCGCGGCGGGCTGATTCCTTCATCAATGCCAGCACGAGATCGCCGTCGCCGCGCCGGTCGGTGGCGCCGCGTGCCAGGGCAATCTGCCGCGCCGCTTCGGCGAGCGTCAGGACCGTCCGCTCCAGCTTGGCGCGGATCACGACTTCTTCGATGGCTTCATGCAGATCGTTCGACATCGCATTTCCCCGGAAGGTCATGGCCATGGAGATGATCGACAATTCGTTAACGGAGTGGCAGTCTGCGAGCGCAAATTGAGCGGAGTGCCGCGAACCACAGCTGCCACTCCCATTGTGGCAGTGTTACGATTTTCTTGCTTTAGCGCGAGTGGCTTAACTCGCGCTTAACCATCTGCCTGCGATGAATGGCCGATACCCTCGTTCGAGGATGGATCGGGTTCTGTATGGGCAAGCATGTTGCGGTTTTGATGGGTGGGTTTTCGTCGGAGAGGCCCGTGAGCCTGGCCTCCGGCAAGGCCTGCGCGGCCGCGCTGGAGACCGCCGGCTACAGCGTGACGACCGTGGACGTCGACCGCAACGTCGCCGAAACGCTTGCCCGGATGCGTCCGGACGTCGCCTTCAACGCGCTGCATGGCCCGTTCGGCGAGGACGGCACCATCCAGGGCATCCTCGAATATCTGGAAATTCCCTACACCCATTCCGGCGTGCTGGCCTCGGCGCTGGCCATGCACAAGGAGCGGGCCAAGATCGTCGCTAAGGCGGCCGGCGTGCCGGTGGCCGAAGCCAAGCTTCGCCACCGTCTGGAGGCGGCCAAGACCCATGTCCTGCCGCCGCCCTACGTCATCAAGCCGGTGGCCGAGGGGTCGAGCTTCGGCGTCCTGATCGTGCGCGAGGACCAACCGCATCCGCCGCAGCAGCTCTATGGCGACGACTGGCCCTATGGCGACATCGTGATGATCGAGCGCTTCATCGCCGGCCGCGAACTGACCTGCGCGGTGATGGGCGACGTGGCGCTGGAGGTCTGCGAGATCGTCACCGAGGGCCACGCCTTCTACGATTACGATTCCAAGTACGTGCCCGGCGGTTCACGCCATGTGGTGCCCGCCGACCTCCCCAAGGATGTCGCTCGGCGCATCCAGGGCTGGTCGCTGGCCGCTCATGCCGCGATCGGCTGCCGCGGCGTCTCGCGCTCGGATTTTCGCTACGACGACCGTTTCGGTCCGGGCGGCGAGGTCATCTGGCTGGAGATCAACACCCAGCCCGGCATGACCGAGACATCGCTGGTGCCCGACATCGCCGCCGCGTCCGGACACAGCTTCCCGGAACTTCTCAGCTGGATGGTGGAGGATGCCTCATGTCGCCGATGACCGCCCAGCGCCCCTTCGGGGCCTATCGTGACCATGACGACGATCCGCGTCCGGGCGCTGTCGGCCGGCTGATGCTGCGCACCGCGCGGCTGGGCCGGCGTGTCTCGGCGCTGGCCGTCGACGTGGGGCAATGGCCGCTGCCCCGCTTCGGCAGCCTCGCCGCGGTCGTCATCGGCTCGTCGGTCTTCTACGGCGTCGTCCAGGGCGGGCATACCGTCACGGTGGTCGATGCCGTCGCGCAGCCGCTCGGATTCACGATCGAGGACATCGACGTCGCCGGCAACAGCGAGACCTCCGAGATCGACGTCCTGCAGGCGCTCTGGCAGACCGGCTCCCAGAGCCTGATCTCGCTCGATCCGTCGGCGGCGCGCGAGACGCTGGAGGCGATGCCCTGGATCGACCGGGCCTCGGTCGCCAAGGTCTTCCCCGGCCGCGTGCGCATCAGCGTTTCCGAGCACCGGCCCTATGCCGTCTGGCAGAAGGGCCAGGAATTCGTCGTCGTCAACCGCGAGGGACAGGAGATCGTCCCCTTCGCTCCCGGCCGCTTCGCCGCGCTGCCCATCGTCGTCGGCACCGGTGCGGCGACCCATGCCGCCGCCCTGATCGACGAAATGGAAGTGCTTCCCGAGCTTCGCGCAAGGGTCAAGGCGTATGTTCGCGTCGGAGACCGCCGATGGGACGTGCGGCTGGAGAATGGCCTGTCCGTCCTGTTGCCGGAGGATCAGCCGGTAGAAGCATTGGCCGAGGTGGCGAGAATGGATCGGGAGAATGGACTTCTGTCGCGGGACATCGTCTCCGTGGACATGCGGCTGTCCGATCGCATGGTCGTCAAGCTCACTCCCGACGCCTTGGTGCGCCGGAATGCGGCCCTTGAGGAGCGCGAGAAGCTCATCAAGCGTAGCCGGAAGGACAAGCCGGTATGAGTCTGTTCAATCGCGGCGGGGACGAACTGCCCCGCATCAAGGCACTGCCGAAGCGCCGCGCCCGGGTCATCTCGGTGCTCGACGTGGGCTCGGAGAAGATCTCCTGCCTGATCGCCCGCCTGAAGCCGCGCCTGGCCAGCGAGATGCTGCCCGGCCGCACCCATACGATCGAGGTCATCGGCGTCGGCCACCAGCGTTCGCACGGCATCAAGTCCGGCGTGGTCGTCGATCTGGACGCCGCCGAGCAGGCGATCCGACTGTGCGTCGACGCCGCCGAGCGCATGGCCGGGCTGACCATCGAATCGCTGATCGTCTCGGTCACGGCCGGACGTCTCAAGAGCCACAGCGGCTCCGCCGAGATCGAGACCGCCGGCGAGATCGACAAGGCCGACGTACAGCGCGTGCTGGGCATGGCGGCACGCGTGCCGCTCGACGAACGCCGCGTGGCGCTGCATTCCATGGCCTACGACCTGGCCCTGGACGGCGAGGGCGGCCTCGACAATCCGGTCGGCATGACCGGCTCGCGGCTCGGTGCCTCGATGCATGTCCTGTCTGCCGAGGAAACGCCGCTGCGCAATCTCGAGGCGGTGGTTAACCGCGCCCAGCTGATGGTCGAGGCCTTCGTCGCCACGCCCTATGCCAGCGCGCTGTCGACCCTCGTCGAGGACGAGGCCGCGATGGGATCGGCCTGCATCGACATGGGCGGCGGCGCCACTACCATCGCGATCTTCCAGAACGGCCGCTTCGTCTATGCCGACCAGGTCGCCATGGGCGGCCGCCACATCACCATGGACCTGGCCCGCGGCCTGTCGATTCCACTGGCCGATGCCGAGCGGCTGAAGGTCATGCACGGCTGCACGCTGACCGAGCTGATGCAGGATGGCGAGACCGTGCAGGTGGCCGCGCTCGGCGAGGACGGCCAGGATGCGCCGATCAACGTCGCCCGGTCGCTGGTCTCGCGGATCATCCGCCCGCGCGTCGAGGAGACGCTGGAACTCGTCCGCGACCGTCTGGCCGCCTCGGGGCTCGGCCATGTCATCGGCAAGCGGATCGTCCTGACCGGCGGCGCCAGCCAGCTCGCCGGTCTCGGCGACACGGCGCGCACCATCCTGCAGCGCAATGTCCGGCTCGGCCGCCCGATGGGCGTGTCCGGACTGAACCCGTCGAGCAAGGGACCGGCCTTCGCGACGGCTGTCGGCCTGCTGATCTACCCGCAGGTCGCCCACCGGGAGAGCGTGTCGGCGCCGTCCATCGCTACGGTTGCCTTCGACCAGAATAGCCGGGCCGGCCGGATCGGCTCGTGGCTGAGGCGAAGCCTGTGAAGATGCCCCCGGCCGCGGCGACGGCCGGGCGAACAGCAAACCGGTGCGCGCCGCGCACTGCAGGATAATCACCAACGGAACGGCCGCGCGGCGAACCGGCCAGAACTGTGTGAAAGAGGATCAAGCCATGAGCGTTACCCTGAAGAAGCCCGACATCACCGAACTGAAGCCCCGCATCACCGTCTTCGGCGTCGGCGGTGGCGGCTGCAACGCGGTGAACAACATGATCAATGCCGGGCTGGAAGGCGTCGAGTTCGTCATTGCGAACACCGATGCCCAGGCCCTGCGTTCCTCGCGCGCCGAGCGCATCATCCAGATGGGTGTGGCGGTCACCGAGGGTCTTGGCGCCGGCTCGCAGCCGGAAGTCGGCCGCGCGGCCGCTGAAGAGTCCATCGACGAGATCTGCGATCACCTGCTCGGCTCGCACATGTGCTTCGTCACCGCCGGCATGGGCGGCGGCACGGGCACCGGCGCGGCCCCGGTCGTCGCCCGGGCGGCGCGTGAAAAGGGCATCCTGACCGTCGGCGTCGTCACCAAGCCGTTCCACTTCGAAGGCCAGCGCCGGCTGCGCATCGCCGACCAGGGTATCGAGGAACTGCAGAAGAACGTCGATACGCTCATCGTCATTCCGAACCAGAACCTGTTCCGGATCGCCAACGACAAGACCACCTTCGCCGATGCCTTCGGCATGGCCGACCAGGTGCTCTATTCGGGCGTTGCCTGCATCACCGACCTGATGGTCAAGGAAGGCCTGATCAATCTCGACTTCGCCGACGTTCGTTCGGTGATGCGGGAGATGGGCAAGGCGATGATGGGCACAGGTGAAGCGTCCGGCGAGGGCCGTGCGATGGCCGCTGCGGAAGCTGCGATCGCCAACCCGCTGCTCGACGAGACCTCGATGAAGGGTGCCCGCGGCCTGCTGATCTCGATCACCGGCGGCCGTGACCTGACCCTGTTCGAGGTCGACGAGGCGGCGACCCGTATCCGCGAGGAAGTTGACCACGACGCCAACATCATTCTCGGCGCGACCTTCGACGAGAATCTGGAAGGCGTGATCCGGGTGTCGGTCGTCGCCACCGGTATCGATAAGGCGGAGATGGAAGCCATCGAAGCCGCCGCAGCGTACACCGGTCCGACGACTGCCGCGGCATCCCGCGCACTGCCCGTCTCCCAGGCTGCCGCGGCCCGTCCGGCCGCCCAGCAGCCGGCTCCCGCTGCGGTGCACGCCGATGTTTACGCTGAAGCTGCTCACGAGCCTCAGGCCGAGATCGAGGACGACTTCACCGCCGCTCTCGAGGCCGAGATCGCCCAAGTCAGCCCGGCCACGGAGCAAGCGGCACGCGCTGCACCGCGCATGCCGCGGGTCGAGGACTTCCCGCCCACCGTGCGGGCGGAAATCGAGAACCGTGCGGCCGCCGATGCCCATGCCGACGAGCGCGGCCCGATGGGCTTACTGCGTCGCTTGACCACCGGTTTGTCGCGCCGCGACGAGGACGAGGGGGCACCGGCTGAAGCGCGTCATGCGCCTGCCGAGCAGCCGCGGCGCGCCGTGGTCGAGCCGAACCCCTATGCGCCGCGTCGTTCCGCGGCGGAATCAGCGGCTCGTCCAGCCCCGCAACCGCGCGCCGTCAGCGAGGAAGATCAGCTCGAAATCCCCGCATTTCTGCGCCGTCAGGCGAACTGACCGTCAGCGTTGCAGGTTTGACACAAGGCCCGCCGATGACATCGGCGGGCCTTCTCATGACAAGTATATGAAAATACTGGATTTCCGAATTTTAGACGTGGACAGGCGGTAACAACGGGTAACGAACCGTGATTTTGTCGAAACGCTTGTTCGTTCTAGGAAATTCGTCACGGATTCAAAGCGCGTAACGGCCCGATTCTTCTTCAGGGGAACAGGGATGGGCCAGCGCTGGGGGCAAAGCTCCCGAGCGGGGATGCCGGTATCAGCGACGCGGTCCGCCGCGCGATGCTGGCGGGAAAGGTTACCGATAGTGCGAATGTTCCAGCAGACGATTGGTTCCACGGTCTACTTCGAGGGCATTGGCGTCCACAGCGGTCTTCCGGTCCAGCTCAGCCTGCTTCCCGCCGAAGTCAACACCGGTATCGTCTTCCACCTGAGCGACAAGCAGGGCTACATCCACGAGATCCGGGCGGTCTCCACCAATGCGGCGCCGATGGATCTGGCGACGGTGGTGGGCGATCCGCGCGGCGCCCATGTCGCCACGATCGAACATCTGATGGCCGCCCTTTACGCCATGGGCGTCGACAATGCCGTCGTGCAGCTCGACGCGCACGAGACGCCGATCATGGATGGTTGCGCCGCCGCCTTCATCAAGGGCATCCGCGAAGCCGACATCGTCGGCCAGTCGGCCAAGGTCCGCTATGTGCGCGTCCTCAAGCCGGTGGTCGTCGAGATGAACGGCGCCCGCGCCGAATACCTGCCGCACAACGGCACGCGCTTCGAGGTCGAGATCGATTTCGCGACGCCGGCCATCGGCCGGCAGGTCTACCGCGCCGACCTGACCGCCGAGCGCTTCGCCAGGGACCTCTCCCGTGCGCGCACTTTCGGCTTCATGAAGGACGTCGAGCGCCTGTGGGCGGCCGGTTCCGCCCTCGGCTCCTCGCTCGACAATTCGGTGGTCATCGGCGATGACGGCCGGGTGATCAATCCGGACGGCCTGCGCTACGAGGACGAGTTCGTCCGCCACAAGGCACTGGACGCCGTGGGAGACCAGGCGCTGGCCGGTGCCCGCGTGCTCGGCTGCTACCGCTCCTATCGCGGCGGTCACAAGCTGAACGGCCTCGCATTGCAGGCGCTGCTGGCCGATCGCCGGGCCTACGAGATCGTCGAGGCGCCGTCGCGCCGGGTCGATCCCATCCACCATGCGCCGCTCGTCGCCGTCGCGGCGCCGGCCTACGGTCCGCAGACCCTCTGAGGCGGGCTGCTCGCGCCGGGGCGTCAGATAGTCCCGGCCGAGACCGAAAACGCATTTGTCCGGTGGATTTGAAGCGGTACGTCACAAAAAAGGCGGCTTGAACCGGCTTGAGCGTTGCTGACGACGAAGGCGCGGCGTAAGACTGCCGGGCTTTCGAAAGCAGGGGGATCAGCACGAATGAGCAATCCGCACGATCATCCGGCCTGGCGCCGATTGCGGGTGGCGAAACTCACCGGCGCACTGGCGCTCGGTCTCGCATCCGCCGGCCTGACGGGCTGCATGTCATCGGACACCAGCGACGTCGAAGCGCTCGCGCTTGCCGCCGAGACCGACCCACCGGACGTTCTCTACAATCAAGGTCTCGCCAATCTCGAGGGCGGCCGTCTCGGTGAGGCGTCCAAGAAGTTCGAGGCGATCGACCGGCAGCATCCCTATTCGGAATGGGCCCGCAAGGCGCTGGTGATGAGCGCCTTTACCAGCTATCGCGGCGGCGACTACGACACCGCGATCAACTCCTCCAAACGCTACCTGTCGCTCTATCCCGGCAGCGAGGAGGCGGCCTACGCCCAGTACATCATGGGCCTGGCCTATTATCGCCAGATCCCGGACGTCACCCGCGACCAGAAGGAAGCCGCCCGTGCGGCGGCGGCCATGCGCGAGGTGTTCGAGAAATACCCCGATTCCGAATATGCCGAAGATGCGCGCGCCAAGCTGCGGATCGCCCGTGATCAGCTCGCCGGCAAGGAGATGCAGGTCGGGCGGTATTATCTGGAGCGGCGCGAATATGTCGCGGCGATCAACCGCTTCAAGAATGTCGTCGACGTCTATTCCGACAGCCGGCATGTGGAAGAGGCGCTGGCACGCTTGACCGAGGCCTATTACGCCATGGGCCTGACCCGCGAGGCCCAGGCTGCGGCATCCGTGCTCGGCCAGAACTTCCCGGATTCGCAGTGGTACCAGGATTCCTACCAGCTGCTGCAGTCCAACGGTCTGTCGCCCCGCGAGGGCGGCGCGACCTCGTGGTTTGGCGTGGCCGCGCGCAAGATCACCGGCGCCTGAGACAGGGCCGGACCGGGGACGCCCCGGTCCGGCCGCTCGCTGGCGGCCTTCGCCGGGCGGTGCGGTATCGTCTGTCCGGTGGCGCGCAAGGCCTCGCCGGTTTTCGCGCTCCGGCCGTGCGCTCGGCTCCTATCCGCACTATCTTGACGAGCCATTGCCATTTCGGTGGCGGTTCAGTACCGACGATCCCGGTCATGCTCGTTCATCTTTCGATCCGCGACATCGTTCTCATCGAACGGCTCGACATCGCCCTCGACGAAGGCCTCTCCGTGCTTACGGGCGAGACCGGCGCGGGCAAGTCGATCCTGCTCGATTCGCTGTCGCTCGCTCTCGGCGGGCGCGGGGATGGCGGTCTCGTGCGCCACGGCGCCAAACAGGGAGAGGTGACGGCGGCCTTCGACCTGCCCGCCGGCGCAGGCGTGCGTGCCATCCTGTTCGAGAACGGCTTCGACGAGCAGGATCTGCGCGAGGGCGACCTGATCCTGCGCCGCATCCAGACAGCCGACGGGCGTACCCGCGGTTTCATCAACGACCGGCCCGCCAGCGTCTCGCTGATGCGCAGCGTCGGCCAGGCGCTGGTCGAGATCCACGGGCAGCACGACGACCGGGCGCTGATCGACCCGCAGGCCCACCGTACGCTGCTCGACCAGTATGGCGGGCTTCAGCAGGAGGCGGCCGTCGTTGCGCGCGCCCATGCTGACTGGCGCGCTACCGAGCACGAACTGCGCACCCACCGCGCCCGCGTCGAGGCGGCGGCCCGCGAGGCCGATTATCTGCGATCCTCGGTTGAGGAACTCTCCGATCTCGCCCCGGTGGCCGGCGAGGAGGAGGAACTGGCCGAGCGCCGGCAGGTGATGATGCGCTCGGAAAAGATCGCCACCGACGTCCACGACGCCCATGAGGAACTCTCCGGCGCGTCCTCGCCGATCCCGCCGCTGGCCGGGCTCCTGAAGCGGCTCGATCGCAAGCGGGACGAGCTGCCGGGCCTGCTCGACGAGCCGATCGAACGGCTGGATGCGGCGCTCGACGCGCTGTCCGATGCGCAGATGGCGCTGCAGACGGCCCTGCGCTCGCTGGAGTTCGATCCTCGTGCGCTGGAGGAGACGGAGGAGCGCCTGTTCGCGCTGCGGGCGGCGGGCCGCAAATATTCCGTTCCCGTCGACGATCTGCCCGAATTGACCGCGCGGATGATCGGCGACCTGGCCGATCTGGACGCCGGTGAGGAACGGCTGGGCAAGCTGGAAGCGGCCCTGGCCGAGAAGCGCCAGCGCTTCGACCGGGATGCGGCCGCGCTGTCGGACAAGCGCCGCACCACGGCCCGGCTGCTGGAAGGCGCCGTGATGGCGGAACTGCCCGACCTGAAGCTCGACCGCGCGACCTTCCTGGTCGAGCAGACCACCGACCCCGACAGCCCGTCGGCGGCCGGGATCGACCAGATCGAGTTCTACGTCCAGACCAACCCCGGCACCCGTGCGGGCGCTATGATGAAGGTCGCCTCGGGCGGCGAGCTGTCGCGCTTCCTTCTGGCGCTGAAGGTCGCGCTGGCCGATCGCGGCTCGGCGCCGACACTGGTCTTCGACGAGATCGACACCGGGGTGGGCGGCGCCGTGGCCGATGCCATCGGTCGCCGTCTCGGGCGGCTGGGAAGCACCGTGCAGGTGCTGGCCGTCACCCACGCCCCTCAGGTCGCGGCCCGCGCCACGACGCATCTGCTGATCTCCAAGGGCACCGCCGAGTCCGGCGAGGACCGCGTGGCAACCCGCGTTGCGCCGATCGGCGAGGATGGCCGGCGCGAGGAGATCGCCCGCATGCTGGCCGGCGAGACCGTTACCGAAGAGGCGCGCGCCGCCGCTGCCCGGCTCATCGGCGCGGGAGCTTGAGCGTGACCGCCCGCTGCGTGCTCATCGCAGGCGCCGGGCCGGTCGGGCTGGCCGCCGCCGTCGAGTTTCGCCGCCGGGGCTTTTCCCCGCGCATCGTCGATGCAGGGGAGGGACCGACGCCCGACGACCAGTCGCGTGCGCTCGGCGTGCTCCCGCGCACCCTCGACATCCTGGCCGCCTCGGGCATCGCCTTGCGCATGCTGGCCGAGGGCAACCGGATCTCGCGCATGGCGGTTACCGACGACGGCCGGCCGCTCTTCGAGATGACCACCACGCCGGGCCACACGCAGCACCCCTTCATACTGGCACTGCCCCAAGGGCGCACGGAGCGGCTGATGATCGAATGGCTGGCCGCCCACGACGTCGAAATCGAATGGGGCGTGGGCTTCCAGACCGTCGCCGACACCCATGTGCCGCGCGTGACGCTCTCCACCGACGAGATTGTCGCCGCGGATATTGTCGTCGGGGCCGACGGCGCACATTCGGCGGTGCGCGAGGATATCGGCATTTCGTGGAGCGGCGACGGCTATCCGGCCGGTTTCGCGCTGGCTGACGTCGTCTTCGACCGGCCGATCGATCCGGCGGTGGCGAAGATCGACCTGCGCACGTCACCCGGGCATCTGAGCGGAGCGATCGCCATGCTGCCGCTGGGCGAACGACACGGCCGCTATGTTGGGATCGCGCCGTCGACCGAAGCGCTGCTCGGCGACCTTCCGGGCATTGGCGAGGTCGTCTGGGCCTCGCGCTTCCATGTCAGCTTCCGCCACGCCGAACGGATGGCCAAGGGCCGCGTGTTTCTCGCCGGCGATGCCGCCCATGTCCATTCGCCGGTGGGCGGGCGCGGCATGAATCTCGGCATCGAGGATGCGGCGACGCTGGCCTTCCTGGCGAGCGAAGACCGCGAGACCGAATACGAGATGCGCCGGCTGCCCTCCGTCCGGAAGGTGATGGCGGCGACGCGCCAGGGCACCGACTTCATCGCCGCGCCACCGCCCGCCGCGCTGGCGCTGCTACGCGTCTTCGTGCCCGTGGCGGGGCAGACGCCCTGGTTGCGCGGACGGATCGCGGACCGGATTCTCGGCCTCGACCTGCCGCCGCCGGAATGGCTAAGACAGGCCGGTTGAACGGCCAGGGATTCGGATAGACCATGAGCGACAAGGCGGTCGAGACGCTGGACAGGGGCGAGGCCGCCGCCGAGCTGGAACGGCTGGCGGGCGAGATCGCCGAGCATGACAGCCGCTACTATCGCGACGACGCGCCGACCGTCACCGACGCCGAATACGACGCGCTGCGCCGGCGCAACGCAGCCATCGAGGCGCGCTTTCCCGACCTGATCCGCGCCGATTCCCCCTCCGCGCGCGTCGGCACCGAGGTGTCGGAGAAATTCGGCAAGATCCGCCATGCCGTGCCGATGCTCTCCCTGGACAACGCGTTCTCCGACGAGGACGTAGCCGATTTCGCCAGGCGCGTCCGCCGCTTCCTGAAGCTCGACGAGGACGCTCCGCTGGCGATCACGGCCGAGCCGAAGATCGACGGGCTGTCGCTGTCCCTGCGCTACGAGAAGGGCGAACTGGTTTCGGCGGCGACGCGGGGCGACGGTGCCACCGGCGAGGACGTCACCCGCAACGCCCGGACCATCGCCGACATCCCGAACCGGCTGAAGGGCAGGGCGCCCGAAATCTTCGAGGTGCGCGGCGAGGTCTATATGAGCCATGCCGCCTTCACCGACCTCAATGCCCGGCAGGCCGAGGATGGCAAGCCGGTCTACGCCAATCCGCGCAACGCGGCTGCCGGGTCGCTGCGCCAGCTCGACGCCGCCATCACCCGCAGCCGCAAGCTGCAGTTCTTCGCCTATGCCTGGGGCGAGGCGAGCGAGGTTCCAGGCGAGACCCAGACCGACGTCGTCGCGGCGATCCACGGCTTCGGCTTTCCGGTCAACGACCGGATGCAGCGCTTCGATTCTATCGAGGGGCTGATCGCCCATTACCACCTGATAGAGGAGAGCCGCGCCGGGCTCGGCTATGACATCGACGGCGTCGTCTACAAGGTCGACGATCTGACCCTGCAGAAGCGCCTCGGCTTCGTGTCGCGCTCGCCGCGCTGGGCCATCGCCCACAAGTTTCCGGCCGAGCGGGCGACGACCGTGCTGAGGGCGATCGAGATCCAGGTGGGGCGGACTGGCGCGCTGACCCCGGTGGCCAAGCTCGACCCGGTCAATGTCGGCGGCGTCATGGTCTCCAACGCCACGCTGCATAATGCCGAGGAGATTGAACGTCTGGACGTGCGGGTCGGCGATACGGTGCAGATCCAGCGCGCCGGCGACGTGATCCCGCAGGTCCTGGGCATCGTCGCGGACAAGCGCCCTACCGATGCCGAGCCTTTCGCCTTTCCCACCGTCTGCCCGTGCGAGTTGAAGACCGAAGTGGTGCGCGAGGAAACCGCTTCCGGCGGGCAGAGTGTCGTGCGCCGCTGCACCGGGGAGTTCGCCTGTCCCTTCCAGCGCCGCGAGCACCTGAAGCTCTTCGTCTCGCGCAAGGCCTTCGACATCGAAGGTCTGGGCGACAAGCAGATCGACCTGTTCTACGACGACCCGGATTTCCTGGTCCGCACGCCCGCCGACATCTTCCGCATGCAGGGCCGCAATCAGGAGGGCCTGAAGAAGCTGAAGGACAAGGAGGGGTTCGGCGAGGTCTCGGCCCGCAATCTCTTCGAGGCGATCGAGGCGCGGCGGACCATCCCCCTCGACCGGCTCATCTTTTCCCTCGGCATTCGCCATGTGGGCGAGACCACGGCCAGGACCCTGGCCCGCGCCTACGGCACCTTCGAGGCCTTTCACGAGGCGGCGCTGAAGGTGGCGGCCGGCGACGAGGAGGCGAGCGCCGAGATGGACGCGCTCGACGACATCGGCGGCGCCGTGATCACCGCGACGGCGCAGTTCTTCTCGGAGGATCACAATCTGAAGCTGGTCGAGGAACTCGTCGCCCAACTCGACGTGCAGCCGGCCGAACAGCCGGTCGCCAGTTCTCCCGTCTCCGGGCAGACCATCGTCTTCACCGGTTCGCTGGAGCAGATGACCCGCGACGAGGCCAAGGCCATGGCCGAAGGGCTGGGCGCGAAGGTGGCCGGCTCTGTGTCGAAGAAGACTGACCTCGTCGTTGCCGGGCCCGGCGCGGGCTCGAAGCTGAAGAAGGCCGCCGAACTGGGCATCGAGGTGATCGACGAGGCGGCCTGGTTCGTACGGATCGGACGCGAGGCCTGAGACCGATTCGCGGGATTGCTCGACTTGTTCCGGCGTGATCGGCCAACCGTCGCGTCCGCCTGTGGGCCCGGCCGACCGGTGTCGTCGCGGCGAAAACGCACCTGACGTCGCGGCCACCGGCGGGCCGCGATGTATCCCCGCCACGGTCGGTGCAGAACCGCCCCCCGCGTGCCCATCGCCGCTTGCGGGGCCGTCGCCGGTGGCCGACACTGGCGCGGTTCGAACAAGGAATTCCGATGCCCGATCATCCGCCGCGCGCGCTGCGCACCGGCCTTGCCGCCGCGATGATGCTGGCCTGCTCCGGTCTGGCACCGGCGGGCGCGGTCGCGACCCCGCAGACCGCGCAACGGGACGAACAGGGCTTGCTGTCGCGCTCGCTGGCGGCACAGTCCGGCACCGACGGCCAGTCCAGCCTCGGCGTCGACCTCCTGCGGGCCGACGACCTCGACACCATTCTCGACATTGCCCAAGGCTATGGCGACGCCGACCTGGTGAAGACGGAGATTGGCGATCCCGTCATCACCGGCATCATCAACGGCGTGGCCTATCAGCTGTTTTTCCTCGACTGCACCGACGGCAAGGATTGCGAGGTCATCAATTTCTACGCCATCTGGGACCGGCCCGACATCACCCTGGAAGCCCTGAACGCCTGGAACCGCACCCAGCCCTTCCACAAGGCGTATCAGACCGAGGAGCAATTGCCGGTGGTCGAGCTGAACCTGTCGATCCGCGGCGGCGTCACCCGCACGCAGCTGACGGATGCCTATGATCGCTGGATGATTTCGCTCGCCGAATTCGAGGCGCAGATCCTCGAACCGTCGCTCTGAGGGCGGGCGAGGGCGGCCTGTCATCGCGGCCGGTCCGGCGCCTGCCGCACGCGCTGTTCACCCAGGGCGGCTTGTGTGCGGCGCCGCGACGAAGCATAAGCCCGGCTGAGTATCCGGCGCGCGGCGTCCCGCAATTTCGCAGAGTGTCCCCTTGACCGAGACCACCCGATCGGAGATCCGCGCCGCGATGCGCCAGCTGCTTCCCGTGCTGCTGGCCGTCGTGCCCTTCGGCATGGTCTACGGCACGATCGCCACGGCGGAGGGGCTCAGCTTCGCCCAGACGATGGGATTTTCGGCGACCGTCTATGCCGGCGCCTCGCAGTTGGCGGCGCTGCAGCTCATCGGGCTGGGCGCGCCGGTCTGGTCGGTGCTGCTGGCCGTGGTCGCGCTGAATTTCCGGCACGTGCTCTATTCGGCCTCGGTCGGCCGGCACCTGCATCGCTTCTCCGGGCCGCAGAAGGCGCTGGCCTTCTTCTTCCTCGTCGACCCGGTGTTCGGCGCGGCCGAGGCGCGGGCTAGCGCACAGCCACTGACCAAGACCTTCTACTTCGCCTATGGCTGCATGCTCTATGTCGGCTGGCTGGCCTCGTCCGCGCTCGGCGCGGTGTTCGGTTCGCTGATCGACGATCCGGCGCGCTACGGGCTGGACTTCATCCTGCCGGTCTACTTCCTGACGCTGCTGATGACGTTTCGCGCGCGCAGCGGCTTCTATCCGGTCGCCCTGACCAGCGCCATCGCGTCCGTCGCGGTCTATCTGACCCTCGGGCCGCCCTGGCACGTGACGCTAGGCGGGCTGGCCGGCATCGCCGTGGCCGCGATCCTGCCGCCAGCGCCGACGGCGGCCCCGCAGGGGGAGGACAGCCATGGATGAGATCTGGTGGATCATCCTCCTGGCAGGCGGGCTGACCTATCTGACCCGCACCGGCGGACACCTGCTCCTGGCGCGCATCGGCACGATCCCGCCACGCCTAGACGCGGCGCTGAACGCGGTGCCGGCGGCGGTGCTGACCACCATCGTGACGCCGGCGCTGGTCTCCGGCGGCTGGCCGGAGCGCATCGCGATCCTGGTCTGCGTGGTGCTGGCGCTGCGGCTGCCGCTGATCGTCACCGTGGCGATCGGCACGGCGATGGTCGCATTCGCCCGCGCCGCCGGTTTCTGACGGTTCAAAGAATACGCCCAGATCGAAAGGGGCGCGATCGAAGAGCGGCCTGAACGAAAACGGGCCGGCGATGCCGGCCCGTTCGTTGCTCAGGTCTCCTGGATGGCGGAGAGCTTCCAGTCGCCGCCGTTTTCGCGCACGAAGGTCCACAATTCCGTCGTCTCGGTGGGCTGCTCCGGATCGCCCTCGACGACCTCGCCGGTGGTCCGGTCGCGCATCACGTCGATCGACGAATAGCGCATGGCGAGACTGGCATAGTCCTGGTCGCCCTCGCGCCATGCCTCGGCGATGTCGCCCTGCTCCAGCTTGACGTCGAGGACGTCGTTCTTGCGGCCCGAGGTGGCGTTCTCCGACAGTTCCTCGGCGAGATAGGACATGACCTCCGGCGTGGTGATCGCCCGCAGGGCCGCGTAATCCTCGCGCGAGAACGCTGCCTGCACCTCCTGAAGCTTCTGCTCGAAGGCGTCGAGGTCGGCGTCGGTGATGCCGATCTCGTCGGACGGTTCGGCCGCTGCGGCCTTGCTTGCCGCGGCACCGCCGCCGAAGCCCGCGCCCGAGCCAATCGAGGGGATGCGGAAGCCACCGTCGCCGGCCGGCTTCGGCTGGTCCTCATGGACGCGGCGCGCCGCCGGCCCGGCCTCGTTCGAACGGGCGGGGCTGGGATTGCGGCTGCGGAAGAAGCGGATCAGCAGCATCGCGCCGAGGCCGACGAGCAGCAGCTGGATCAGCAGGGCGAAGAGGCCGCCCATGCCGCCGAAGCCAGTGCCCATCAGCATGCCGAACAGGCCGCCCAGCATCAGGCCGCCGAGCAGGCCGCCGCCGAGGCCGCCGAAGAGGCCCGGCCGACTGGCGCCGGCGGCATTCTGCGCGGCGCTGCCGCCCGGCTGCGTCGCCTGGCCGGGCGTCATGGAGCGCTGCACCGGTGCGGCGCTGGGCGCCGTGCGGGTTGCCGGGGCGCTCTGATAGGTGCGGAAACCGCGGCTGCCGAAGCTGCCGCCGCGCCGTGCCTCGGCATAGTCGACCGCGACAAAGGAGAAGGCGAGGAGGAGGCTCGCGAAAAGCGCGCCGAAGCGGAGGCGATGGACCATGTCGGTTCCCGTCTGGTTTGAGTCCCCCTCCATATGGGGGACATGCCGTCACGGCGCTACGGCTGCCCGGAAATTATGCATGCAGAGAGGGCGTATTTTTGGACGCAGCCCGCCATTAGCGCGACAGCGTCTTCGTCGCGGCCTCGATGCCCTTCAGGGTCATCTCGAACATGCGGTCCTCCATCGCCTCGCGGATCATGGCGATGGACTGGGTCCAGTCCCAGTGCTGGCGGGGGACCGGATTGAGCCAGACCGATTTCTGCCAGTGCCGGGTGAAGCGGGCGAGCCAGACCGCGCCGGGCTGGGCATTCCAGTGCTCCACCGACCCGCCGGGCATGGCGATCTCGTAGGGGCTCATGGAGGCGTCGCCGACGAAGACGGCGCGGTAGTCCGGCCCGAAGCGGTTGATGACGTCCATGGTGGGGATCGCCTCGGCATGGCGGCGGCGGTTGTTCTGCCACAGCCGCTCATAGGGGCAATTGTGGAAATAGAAGAACTCCAGGTGCTTCAGCTCGGAACGGGCCGCCGAGAACAGCTCCTCGACCTCGCGCACATGGTCGTCCATTGACCCGCCGATATCGAGGAAGAGCAGCACCTTGACCGCATTGCGCCGCTCGGGCCGGGTTTTCACGTCGAGATAGCCGTGCTCGGCCGTGGCGCGGATCGTGCCGGAGAGATCGAATTCCTGCTCGGCTCCGTCGCGCACCCAGCGGCGCAGACGCTTCAGCGCCACCTTGATGTTGCGGGTGCCCAGTTCGACGCTGTCGTCGAGGTCGCGGAATTCGCGCCGGTCCCAGACCTTCACCGCGCGCCGGTGGCGGCTCTCCTTCTGGCCGATGCGCACGCCTTCCGGATTGTAGCCATAGGCGCCGAAGGGGGAGGTGCCGCCGGTGCCGATCCATTTGGAGCCGCCCTGGTGGCGCTCCGTCTGCTCTTCCAGCCGCTGCTTGAGCGTCTCCATCAGCTTCTCGAATCCGCCGAGGGACTCGACCAACTGCTTCTCCTCGTCCGTGAGGTGCTTCTCGGCAAGGCGGCGCAGCCATTCTTCCGGCAGTTCGCGCATGTCGACCCCGTCGCCGGCCTGACCGGACACAGCTTCGACGCCCTTGAAGACGTCGGCGAAGACCCTGTCGAACCGGTCGATGAACCGCTCGTCCTTCACCAGTGTGGCGCGGGCCAGATAATAGAAGCCCTCGACGTCGTAGGTGACGAGGTCGGCCTGCATCGCGTCGAGCAGCGCCAGGTGCTCGCGCAGCGTGACCGGCACGCCGGCGGCCTTGAGCTTGAGGAAGAAGGTCAGGAACATGCGCCAAGCCTAGCAGCCTGTCGGACTTAGCGCACGCGAGGGATATCGATTAGAATCGAGAGATTGATTCTCCAGCCATATGACCGGTTCTGCGATGAGCAATTTTCGAATGGTAGATCGT
>NZ_JAZHLI010000034.1:0-45678 GCF_036549475.1 Aurantimonas sp. A2-1-M11
AAGACCCAGACAATCGTCGCAGGGGTAATCGAGACGGCTCGCGCTCTGGGGTTCACGGTAGTGGCTGAAGGAATCGAGGAGCAGGAAGTACTGGCAGTGCTCCGAGAGATGCGTTGCGACTTCGGCCAAGGCTATTATATTTCGCATCCCCTCTGGGACGACGATTTGTTGGGCTGGCTCGCTGAAAAACAGGCGCTTACGACGTAACCTGTCTCTCTGGCGCGCATCCGCTCTTTGCGCCTTGGCTCTGCGCGTCGGGCCCTAAGCGCAACTGGGAGTCCTCTTGCTCACTAGGCGATGTCAACTTCTTAGCAGTGAAAAAAAGTTTAGCAATAAACTTTTATACAGAAAGAGGCCGGTGCTGCAGCCAATCCGGCGTCAGCGTGCTGATGCTGCTGGTGGGGACGAACTTGGAATAGAACCGATCAATCATCTGCGTGGACGTGCCCGCGTTGCGGGCCAGCATGTGGACATCGACGCCACCATGGATCTGCTCGGTGATGTAGAGGTGGCGGAAGGAGAAACTGTCACGGCGACGACCCTCGCGGTTGAAGCGCAGTTTGGCCGCCTCCAGAAGCTCTAGCAGGCCCTTCTTGTAGGACGCGGCGCGAGCACCTTCACGATTGGTGAAGACGGGATCGTCGCTCTCGACGTCACGGCCCAGCNTTTGGCCGCCTCCAGAAGCTCTAGCAGGCCCTTCTTGTAGGACGCGGCGCGAGCACCTTCACGATTGGTGAAGACGGGATCGTCGCTCTCGACGTCACGGCCCAGCTCCATCGCGCAGATATTGCGGAGCACATTGAAGTAGGTGAGCGCTTCCGGCTGCGAGACCATCTCACGGCTTTTGCCCTTCCCTCGGACCTGCAGAACGATCGCGTCGGTTTTTGTCCCGCCTTTGATATCGAAGCGCCTGGCCTGGACATCACCCCAGTCCAAATTCTTCAATTCCGTGGGACGTAGCCCGGTGAAACCCGCGATCATGCAATACGCGTGCAGCTTGATGCGATCGAAATAGACACGCTGGTTACGGCCGCGTTCATCGTCTGCTTTGATCCTTTTCCCAGGCTTCCAATTTGGGTTAGCGGCGTACTCGGCGACCCGCGCCTCGCTCACCTTGGTGAGATGCGCAAATTCCTCCAGCGTGAAGCCCGGACGTGATCGATCTTTGCGGCTGGTGTCCTTTGGTGGCGCAATGACGGGTAGATGCTTCACATAGCCCGTACGCTTGCCGTGCTCGAACACCTGCCTGAGCAGCCAGCCCTCAAGCTTCAACGTCGAATGGGCGGGGGATTTCTCCTTCACCGGACGCACAATGCGCGCTGGTGGCCCTACATCGTCGCGCTTGCGGCGGTAGTAGACGATGCTGGGGTCCTTTGAGCCCGGACCGGTCAGCCAATACTCCCTGCGCCACTCCCAAAATTTCTCGATGTCAGCACTGGTGATCGCGCTCATCAGGCGCTTTCCAAAATAGGGGATGAAGAAGCGGCGAATCACCCCCGGATAGCCCTTCACCTGATATTCCGGCTTGTCCCCGCGCTCCACGGCACGGTGCAGCCCATCGATGAACTCCTGCGCGATGTCCTCGAACTTTTTGTTCGTCACCACCAAGCCGGCTTCGGCCAACGCCCTGCATTTGTAGAGCTCTGCCTGCGCCTTGGCGTGCGCGACGGTGATGTCCGCAGTTTTGAGAGAGACCCGTTTTTGGCCTTGGTCCGCAATCGAGAAGCGTACATTGATTTGCGGATTGCCCTGACGAGTAAACAGTTGGTACTCGTCACCGCTGTAAATGGTTGTCATAAGCAGAACCTGGCATGAAATCATGGGATGGGGCGCGTGATTGCGCCCCTATTGGCCAGGATAATTCCGAGTTATTTGCTAATCAAATGCGTTAACGCTGTGCTACCCAGTATTACGCTGGACAGCCTAACGCTTTGATGGAAAACGTGGTTAAAATCGAGCTGTGCTAGGCTGTGCTAGCAAAAAAGCCTTTCCTGGGACTAAGCGAAACGCAGCTAAGTGCTTGAAAGTAATGGTGCCCAGGGACGGAGTCGAACCGCCGACACTGCGATTTTCAGTCGCATGCTCTACCAACTGAGCTACCTGGGCGCCTGCTACCGGCGACGGCCTCGTGAGGCGTCCGGCGAAAGCTCGGGCCTTATAGAAAAGCTCCCGCCCCCTGTCCAGCGATCTTGCGGGCCCAAGGCGAAAAAGTCTCGGGGGCTTCCCAAGGACGTGTCAGTGGTGTCCGTGGGGCGGCAGGTCGGCTGGCCGCCAAGGGTCTGCCGCGGTGCCCCGCGACCGTCGCTCACGGGTGATCGCCGGTCGGCCGATGCGCCGGTGCCGGAATTCGGCGGGGCCGGGTCATGCCTCCAGCGTGGCGGCAGCGACGCAAAGCGCGGGCGGGCCGGATGCGGTGCAAAATCAATCGCCGAGACGCCAAGATGACGGTTGACGCGCGCACGGAAATCAAGGAAACAGCGCCCATCGCTGCCGTAGCTCAGGGGTAGAGCACTCCCTTGGTAAGGGAGAGGCCCGGGGTTCAAATCCCCGCGGCAGCACCATTTCCCAAAAATTCATTTCGTCCGTGACAGATCGCGGTAGAGGCCGGCGACCGCTCGCTTGAGGTCGGCGATCGTGTAGCCGTTCTCGACGCGGATGCGGGCGGAGGCGCCCATGCGGGCGGCGAGGTCCGGCTCCGCCGCGAAGCGCGCCAAAGCGGCGGCGAAGGCCCGCGGGTCGCCGGCCGGCAGCACGAACCCGTCCTGACCGTCCCGCACGAAGTCGCGGCAGCCCGGCACGTCGCTGGTCAGGAGCGGCCGGCCGCAGGCGGCGGCCTCCAGCAACGTGCGCGGCAGGCCCTCGCCGCCGCGCGAGGGCAGGCAGGCGATATGGTGCGCCGCCCAGACCGCGGCCACGTCCTCGGTGCGGCCATGCCACTGGATGAAGGGCTCGGCCGACCATGCGGCGAGGGTCTCGGCCGGAAAGGCGCGGGGATTGGACGGGTCGGGCGTGCCGTAGAGCGACAGGGTGACGTCGACGCCGCGGCGCCTGGCGAGCCGCACCGCCTCGACGATGGTGTCGATGCCCTTGGACCACAGCATGCGGGCGACGACGGCGACCTTCAGCGGCGGGGCGGGGGGCAGCGGCGCGGCGGCATAGACGGCCGGGTCGATGCCCGCGCCACCGACGAGGACGATGCGCGGCGTATCGGCGGGCAGGCCGAGAAAGCCGGCATCGCCGGTGTTTTCCAGGAGGAAGCGCGTGCGCCGGCCCGACAGCAGGCGGCGGATGGCAAGGCCGATGGCGAAGCGGATGGCGCGGCCCGTCCCGTCGCGGCGGGCGCCGAGATAGCCCAGGCCGGTGACGGCATAGATCCGCCGATGAATGCCGGCGAGCCGGGCCGCCGCGCCGCCGACGAGGATCGAGCGCAGTGCGATGCAATGGACGATGGCCGGCTTCTCGCGCCTCAGGATCGTCGTCATGCGGGCAAGGGCCGAGGCGACGGCGACGATGCCGACCTCGCGGCGCTCGGCGTCGAGCGGCACGATGCGCGCGCCCACCGCCGCGATCGCCGCGGCGTGGTTGCGCACACGGGTGACGACGACCGGCTCGAAGCCGGCCTCGCGCGCAGCCTCGGCCATCGGCAGGAAATGCGACACGAAAAACCAGTCCTCGGTGATGACGAAGAGCACCTTGGGGCGCGCGGGGGACGGCGTCGTGAGGTCGGGGCTTTCCAAGAAACGGGCTTCCCGTGCTATCGCCGCAGGGCGCGGCAGGTTTTATTCGGGCCGGCGCTGCGCGGGCCGTGCCGTCTGGCCCATAGATCAGTGCGGCGGTCCGGGCAAACCGGGGCGGCATGCGAGAGGTCGTTCGACGGGGCGCGGGACCTGCCGCAGGATGAGAGCGCAATGCGGGGCGCCGCATCGGCGGGGGCGCGCGGGCGCCGGGCAAGCGGGGACGTGAGATGGATTCGCTGAAATTCGGGACGAGCGGGCTGCGCGGGCTGGTGAGGGATCTCACCGGCTGGCCGAGCTTCGGCTACACGCTGGCCTTCCTGCGCCATGTGCGGGCGGGCGACACGGGCGGCGCCGAGCAGATGGTGTTCTTCGGCCGCGACCTGCGCGCCAGCAGCCCGGAGATCCTTCGGGCCTGCATCGCGGCGGCGCATCATGCCGGGTTCCGGGCGGTCGATTGCGGCGCGGTGCCGACGCCGGCCCTGGCGCTGGCGGCGATGCACCATCGCTGCCCGGCGGTGATGATCACCGGCAGCCACATTCCCGACGACCGCAACGGGCTGAAATTCTACAGCCGCGCCGGCGAGATCACCAAGGACGACGAAGCCGGCATCGCCGCGCAGTTCGCGGCGATCGCGGCCGCCACGCCGCGCCCGGACGCCGCGGCCGGCGGTCAGGCGGCGGCGAGCGACGCCATGGCGGCGTTTGCCGAGCGCTATACCGGCTTCTTTGTGCCCGATGCGCTTGCCGGGCTGTCGGTCGGGGTCTTCCAGCACAGTTCGGTGGCGCGCGACCTCCTGGTCGATCTCGTCACCGCGCTAGGCGGGACGGCGGCTCCGCTCGCCCGCTCGGACAGTTTCGTGCCGGTGGACACCGAGGCGCACCGACCCGAGGACGTGAAGCAGATCTGCGACTGGGCGGCGGCGGGGGACTTCGACGCGATCGTCTCCACCGATGGCGACGGGGACCGGCCGCTGGTCGCCGATGCGCAGGGCACGATCCTGCGCGGCGACGTGCTGGGGCTGCTGACGACCCGGGCGCTGGGGCTGCGGACCATCGTGACGCCGGTGACGTCGAGCTCGGCGATCGAGAGTTCGGGCATTGCGGAGAAGGTGGTGCGCACCAAGGTCGGCTCGCCCTTCGTCATTGCCGGCATGGCCGAGGCGGCCGGCGAAGGCGCCGAGGGAATCGTCGGCTTCGAGGCCAATGGCGGCCTGCTGCTGGGGTCAGCCGTGACGCGCGACGGGCGCAGCCTGCCGGCGCTGCCGACCCGCGACAGCGTGCTGCCGATCCTGGCCACGCTGGCGATGGTGCGCAGCCGCGGCACCGGGCTCAAAGGGCTGGTGGCGGAACTCAATGCCGGCCACGCGGCGGCGCACCGGCTGCAGGAGGTGCCCCAAGGGCAGAGCGCGGCGTTCCTGCGCCGGCTTTGCGAGGATCGCGCCTTCCGCGACGACTTCTTCGCGCCGGCCGGGACGGTGGCTTCCTTGGACGCGCTCGACGGGGTGCGGGTGATCCTAAGCGACGGGCCGGTGGTGCATTTCCGCGCCTCGGGCAACGCGCCGGAGCTGCGCTGCTACGTGGAGGCCGGGTCCGAGGCGAAGGCGGCGGAGCTGTTGGCCTGGGGGCTCGCCGCGGCGGAGGCGAAGGTGCGGGGGTGATCGCGCCGGCCGGAGGTCTGGCGGGCGCGATCGTCGGGGGCTCGGCGCCCGGCGCCTGGCTGTCGCCGGAGGGTGCCGGGCCGGCTGAAGGTCCGGCGGGACGCCGCCAGTGACGCCGACGGTCAGCCGCGGGCGTAGATGTCCTCGATGCGCACGATGTCGTCCTCGCCCGTATAGCTGCCGACCTGCACCTCGATGAGCTTGAGGTCGATCTTGCCGGGATTGTGCAGGCGGTGGACGCAGCCGATCGGCAGATAGGCGGCCTCGTTCTCGTGATAGAGCCGGACGTCCTCGTCGATGGTGACCTCGGCGGTGCCGTGGACGACGACCCAGTGCTCGGCGCGGTGGTGGTGGCGCTGCAGGCTGAGGCGGCCGCCCGGCTTGACGCAGATATGCTTGACCTGGAAGCGCGCGCCGATGTCGATGCGCTGGTACCAGCCCCAGGGACGGTGGATGCGCAGATGCTCGCTCGCCTCGCTGCGGCCGGACTGGCGCAGCAGCGTGACCAGCCGCTTGACGTCGGGCGCGGCATCCTTGGCGGCGACCAGCACCGCGTCGTCGGTGGTCACGACGACGATGTTGTCGAGGCCGAGGACGGTGGTCAGCACGTCGTCGCTGCGCACGAAGCTGTTGGTGGTGTCGAGGGCGGCGACATTGCCTTCGAAGACGTTGCCGTCGGCATCCTTGGCCTTGATGGCATGGAGCGAATCCCACGAGCCGATGTCCGACCAGCCGAAATCGGCGGCCAGCACGCCGCCGAGCCGGGTGTGCTCCATGACGGCATAGTCGATGGACAGGGTCGGCGAGGCGGTGAAGGCGTCGCGGTCGAGGCGGATGAAGTCGAGATCGGCCACGGCCTTGTCGAGGGCGCCCGTGGCCGCCGCCAGCACGGCGGGCGCATGGCTGCGCAATTCGTCGAGCATGACGTTGGAGCGGAATGCGAAATTGCCGCTGTTCCAGACGAAGCCCTCGGCCAGATAGGTTTCGGCCGTCTCACGGTCGGGCTTCTCGACGAACCGGTCGAGGACGTGTGCGCCTTCGGCGAGTTCCTCGTCGCCGGGGCGGATGTAGCCATAGGCGGTGGAGGGATGGTCGGGGGTGATGCCCAGCGTCATGATCCGTCCGCTCGCCGCCAGGCACGAAGCCGTCTGGACGGCAGACAGGAAGTCCGGCTCGTCGCCGATCACGTGGTCGGAGGCGAGCACGAGGCAGATCGTGCCCGGGCCGCGGCGCTCGGCCATCAGCGCGCCGATCGCCACGGCCGGCGCACTGTCGCGGCGCTCGGGCTCCAGCACGATGTCGGCCGCCACGCCGAGCGCGGCGAGCTGTTCGGCGCAGATGAAGCGGAAATCGATGTTGGTGACGATGATCGGCCGGGAAAAGCCCGCGCCGGCGACGCGCCGCACCGTGGCCTGGAACGGCGAGATGCCGTTCTCCAGAAGCGCGATGAACTGCTTGGGCATGGTGTCGCGGGAGATCGGCCAGAGCCGGGTGCCAGAGCCCCCGGCCATGATGATCGGCAGGACCTGATCGCACTGTTCCATCGCTTCCCCCATGGTACCCGGCGTTCGGGTAGCGCTGCCGCGCCCGCCGCCGGCGCCCGGCACGGCAGTCTTCGAAGATTGTCCTCTCGTATCACGTCGGGGCAAGGGCCGGGGCGAGGATTGCGAGGCATGGTTGATGGCGGGCAGGGCGCGGCCCGTCGATCGCGGGCGGCGGCGGGGCGTTTTGACACTCGTACCTCAAACGGCTTCTATGGCGCCGGGCCGGGGACCGGCGCAGGACCGACGGCGCGGGGAGGCGCCGGACACGGGAGGTTGGAATGAAGACCATGCAGGGGCCCGGGATCTTCCTGGCGCAGTTTCTCGGCGATTCGCCGCCGTTCGACGATCTGGCCTCCATCGCCGGATGGGCGGCGGGCCACGGCTACAGGGGCGTGCAGTTGCCGACCTGGGACACGCGGCTGATCGACCTGGAGAAGGCCGCCGGATCGAAGGATTATTGCGACGAGATCACCGGCATCTGCCGCGAGGCCGGCGTCGAGATCACCGATCTGTCGACGCATCTTCAGGGGCAGCTCGTCGCCGTGCATCCGGCCTTCGACGAGGCGTTCGACGGCTTCGCCGTGCCCGAGGTGCGGGGCAACCCGGCCGCGCGCCAGGCCTGGGCGGTCGAACAGATGAAGCTGGCGGCAAAAGCCTCGGCGAATTTCGGCTTCACCAGCCACGTGACGTTTCCGGGCGCACTGGCCTGGCCGTTTCTCTATCCCTGGCCGCAGCGGCCGGCGGGGCTGGTCGACACGGCCTTCGAGGAACTGGCCAGGCGCTGGGTGCCGATCCTCGACGCCTTTGACGCGGCCGGCTGCAATGTCGGCTACGAGATCCATCCCGGCGAGGACGTCTTCGACGGCGCGACCTTCGAGATGTTCCTGGAGGCCTGCGGCAACCATCCGCGCTGCCAGATCAATTACGACCCGTCGCATTTCGTGCTGCAGCAGCTCGACTATGTCGCCTTCATCGACATCTATCACGAGCGGATCTGCGCCTTTCACGTCAAGGACGCCGAGTTCAACCCGACCGGACGGCAGGGCGTCTATTCGGGCTACCAGCCCTGGACGAAGCGGGCCGGACGGTTCCGCTCGCTGGGCGACGGCCAGGTGGATTTCGCCGCGATCTTCTCCAAGCTCGCCGAATACGACTATGATTCCTGGGCGGTGCTGGAATGGGAGTGCTGCCTGAAGAGCCCCGAGCAGGGGGCGGCCGAGGGCGCACCGTTCATCGCGGCCCACATCATCGAGGTCACCGACAAGGCCTTCGACGATTTTGCGTCCGGCGGCACGGACGCGGCGGCGAACCGGCGCATGCTGGGCATCGAAGGCTAGAGGGGAACGAGCCATGACCATCGAGGGACGCGACGAGACGCGCGGACGGCGCATACGCCTGGGTATGGTGGGCGGCGGGCAGGGCGCCTTCATCGGCGGGGTGCACCGCATCGCCGCGCGCATCGACGACCGGTTCGAGCTGGTGGCGGGCGCGCTGTCGTCGACGCCGGACAAGTCGCAGGCGTCTGCCGCCGAGATCGGCCTCGACCCGGTGCGCAGCTACGGCTCTTACGTGGAAATGGCGGCGACGGAGGCGGAGCGGCCGGACGGCATCGAGGCAGTGGCGATCGTCACCCCGAACCACATGCATTTTCCGGTTTCCAAGACGTTTCTGGAGGTCGGCATCCACGTCATCTGCGACAAGCCGATGACGACGACGCTGGCCGAGGCGCGCGAGCTCGCCGAGATTACGGAGGCGTCCGGAAGACAGTTCGTGCTGACCCACAATTATACCGGCTACCCGATGATCCGGCAGGCGCAGGCCATGGTCGCCGCCGGCGACCTCGGCACGATCCGGGTGGTCAACGCCGAATACATCCAGGACTGGCTGGCCGAGAAGGCCGAGGATTCGGGCTCCAAGCAGGCGGGATGGCGGGTCGACCCGGCCAAGGCCGGCGCCGGCGGCGCGATCGGCGATATCGGCACCCATGCCCACAACCTCGCCTGCTTCGTGACCGGGCAGCGGGTGGAGAGCCTGTCGGCGGATCTGTCCTCCTTCGTGGAGGGCCGCCAGCTCGACGACAATGCCCATATGCTGCTGCGCTTTTCCGGCGGGGCGAAGGGCATGCTGTGGGCGAGCCAGGTTGCGGTCGGCAACGAGAACGGGCTGACCTTGCGCGTCTATGGCGACAAGGGCGGGCTGGAATGGCGGCAGGAGGAGCCGAACCGCCTGTGGTTCACGCCGCTGGGCGAGCCGAAGCGGCTGCTGACCCGCGGGGGCGCCGGCGCGAACGACGCCGCGGCGGCGGTGTCGCGCATTCCGGCCGGCCATCCGGAGGGCTATCTGGAAGGCTTTGCGACGATCTATGCCGAGGCGGCCGAGCTGATTCGCGCCGCCGACGAAGGCCGCGCCCCGCCGGACGGACTGGCGCTGCCGACGATCGCGGACGGGGTGGACGGGCTTGCCTTCATCGAGGCCTGCGTGGCGTCGTCGGAGAATGACGGGGCCTGGACGCCGCTCTGACGGCCGGCCACAGCCGCGGACCTTTCCAGGATGCGGGCGGCCAGCCGCGCGAGCCTTGACGCGGACATGACCAGAATGGGCCAGGCGCGATGAGCCGTGCGACGATCCGGGACGTGGCCCGCGCGGCCGGGGTGAGTCTCGCCACGGTCGACCGGGTGCTGAACCGGCGCGCCGGGGTGCGCGCGGCGACGGTGCAGCGGGTCGAGGAGGCGATGCGCCGCCTTGATTTCACCCGCGACCTTGCTGCCGCGAACCTGTCGAAGAAGCGCCGCTACCGGCTGACGTTCCTGCTGCCGGACGGGGCCAACAGCTTCATGCGCGAGCTGGAGGCGGCGGTGCAGGCGACCTCGCGCCAATCGTCGATGGAACGCGCCGAGGTGACGGTCGCCATGGTGCCGGCCTTCGACGGGCCGGCGCTGGCGAAGGCGCTGGACGGCATCGACCGCGCGGCGACGGACGGCGTGGCCGTGGTGGCGACGGAATCGGCGGAGGTGCGCGCGGCGATCGACCGGCTACGCGCCGACGATGTCCGCGTCGTCACACTGGTCAGCGACCTGCCGGCCTCGACGCGCGACCGCTTCGTGGGGATCGACAATGGCGTGGCGGGGCGCACGGCGGCCGGGCTGCTGGGCCGGTTCTGCCCTGCGGCGCCGGGCAGGGTCGCGGTCGTCGCCGGCTCGATGCTGCTGCGCGACCATGCCGAGCGCCGTTCGGGATTCGAACAGGTGATGCGGGCGGAATATCCGCATCTGACGGTTCTGGCGCCGCTGGAAGGGCTGGACGATGCCGAGCGCGTGGCCGCGCTCCTGGGCGAGGCGCTGGCGGCGGACCGGGACATCGTCGGGCTCTACAGCCTGGGCGCGGGCAATCGCGGCGTGGTGACGACGCTGGCGGCGGCCGGGCTGGGCGGCCGGATCCGCGTGGTCGCCCACGAGTTGAGCCCGCATGCGCGCGCGGCGTTGCGGGACGGAACATTCGATGCGGTGATCAACCAGGATGCCGGGCACGAGGCGCGCAGCGCGGTGCGGATCCTCAAGGCACTGATCGACGACCGGGCCCTGGTGGAGGCGCAGGAGCGCATCCGCATCGAGATCTTCATGCGCGACAATTTGCCTTAACGACAATCTGCGTTGACTCAGAGGATCTTGGGCTGCGGTGGAAGCCCGCTTCTTCGCTCACGCAAAAAATCCGGGGGTTTTGACGCTCCGACGGATTGACGTTCGGTAAGCTTGGGTTAGCGTGTGTCGTCTTCCCTGGGTGGGCAATCCCGGAGGGGAAGATATCAGCGGCCCGGTGCGCTCCCAACGTGCCGGGCCGCCGCTGCCGGTCAGGAACCGGTCGCGCGGCGGGGCGGGCAGCGGGCCGGATCGTCTGCAGCATCTGACCGAACATCGGGCTCGATTTTCGGTCAACGCTATTCGTACACTCAACGCGTTGGAACGTCTCATGTGCGCCCTGTCGGGCGCACGGCGCTCCAGTGGGGGCGAACGCCCCGGACCGATCGGGTCGATCAGCCCTCGATGCGCGAACGGGCCTTGTCGTCCATGTGATAGATGCGGACGCGGGCAATCTCGCGCTCGACGGACCGGAAGCGGGCGTCGACGAAGGCGTTGTACATGCGGCGCATCGTGCTCGGGCGGGTGGTGGTCATGTCTTTTCTCCAATCATGTTCGGGCTGTCCGGCTTGTCCGGCGTCGTTCCGATGACTGGGATATAGGCGCTCACGCTGCGCTGCGGTATCGGGATGCTTGCAGGTGAGGCATGCAGCTAGCGCATGGGTCGCTAGGGCTGCGCCTAAGGTTCCGTCAGGGATTTGCGGCGGCCAGAGCTCGGCGCAAACGCCGCGAGACGGTCCGGCGGGGCGCCCGGGAACGCTGGGCATGGACTGCGGCAGACGATGATCTGGCGATGAGTCCGGATGGTGGGCGTGACAGGGATTGAACCTGTGACCCCTTCGATGTCAACGAAGTGCTCTCCCGCTGAGCTACACGCCCATCCGACGACGCGGCTTTGACCACAGACCAAAGCGGTCGTCAATAGGTTTTGCGGCTGGCCGCGGGACGGATCTGCCGGACATAGCGGCGAGTCCCGGCGGCGGTTTGCCGCAGGGTGGATCGGCGTGGACGGCCGGGGAAAACACCTCACCCGCCGGGCGCGAGCCCGGCCGTCAGGCCGCAGGCCGGCAGCGGGACCGGCTGCCGATTCTGCCTGCGGACAGGACTCGCAGACGCTGGCCGGTCAGGCGGCGTCCTCGAGCATGCGCGCGACCTCGTCGACGAGCTCGCGCAGATGGAACGGCTTGGACAGGATCTTGGCGTCCTTGGGAGCCTTGGAATCGGGATTGAGCGCCACGGCGGCAAAGCCCGTGATGAACATGACCTTGAGGTCCGGATCGAGCTCGGTGGCGCGGCGCGCCAGTTCGATCCCGTCCATCTCCGGCATCACGATGTCGGTCAGGAGCAGCGAGAAGGGCTCCTCGCGCAGGCGCTCATAGGCGCTGCCGCCATTGTCGTAGCTGACCACTTCGTAGCCTGCCCGCTCCAGCGCCTTGGCGAGGAAACGGCGCATATCGTTGTCGTCTTCGGCGAGTAGTATCTTTGACATTCACGTTATCCGGATACGCCGGGCGCAACGATGCCGGCGGCTGTTCATTCAGGCATCAAGTGCATAGCAGAATGCCGGAACATTTTCTAAAAGGATTCAGGGCCCGATCGCGGCCTGCGGATTTTTTCGGCGCGCCATCCAACCGGAAGGGGACAGTTTGGCGAACATACCCACGATCACGACGGCTGGCGGGCGGATTCCCGCGTTCGAGGTCGTCGAGCCGGACGAGCCGAAAATCCCCTTCGTCTTCTGCTCTCCCCACAGCGGCCGCGACTATCCGACGGACTTCCTGGAGGCCACGCGGCTGTCCGGTGATTCGATCCGGCGGTCCGAGGATCTGTTCGTCGACCAGCTCTTCGAATGCGTACCGGCGCTGGGCGCGCCGCTGATCCGGGCGCGGTTTCCCAGGGCGTTTCTCGACGTCAACCGCGAGCCCTACGAGCTCGACCCGCAGATGTTCTCCGGGCCGCTGCCGGACTACGTCAACATCGCCTCCGTGCGGGTGACCGGCGGGCTCGGCACGATCCCGCGGATCGTCGCGGAGAACGAGGCGATCTACGCCAAGCGGCTGTCGGTGGCCGAGGGGATCGGACGGATCGAGACCTTCTACAAGCCCTTCCACGACCTCTTGGAAGAGCGCCTGCGCCAGACGCGGGCGCGATTCGGCATGGCGATCCTGATCGACTGCCATTCCATGCCCTCCAGCGTGCGGGCGCTGCCGGGCGGGCGGCGGCCCGACATGGTGCTGGGCGACCGCTACGGCACCAGCGCCGGCGCGCGCCTGGTGACGGTCGCCACCGGACGGCTGGCGCGGCTCGGCTACGACGTGGCGCGCAACAAGCCCTATGCCGGCGGCTACATCACCGAACGCTACGGCCGGCCGGCGATCGGCCAGCATGCGCTGCAGATCGAGATCAATCGCGGGCTCTATGCCGACGAGCGCAGCTATCGGCCGCATGCCGGGTTTCCGCTCCTGGCCGAGCGGCTGGCGACGTTCGTGGCGGGCTTCGCCGAGGACGTGGACGCCGATTACGCGCTGCCGGCCGCCGCGGAATAGCGGGCGGCCACTTCCCGACGCCAGGCAAAAAAAACCGCACTGCGGGAGGGCAGCGCGGTCTGAGTCTAGGGAGGAAACGCCCGTAAGGGCCGCGGTACATCAGCACCGCAAGAACCACAATATGCTGCGCTGCGAGAGGATGCAAGCGAAATCTGCATGGAATTCGTGCAGAGTGGAATAGGGCCGCATAATGAGGCAGAATGGTGTGCTCGCTGCCGATATCTTGACCAGGGCGCGCGGGGCGGAGGGTGGATTCCAACGGATCCGGCATTTACTGGCGGATGATTCGGTAAGGGGCTCATCGGCTTTCGGGGCTGGTGCCCGATCGGCGCGGTCCTTACCCCCCCTCTGCCCTGCCGGGCATCTCCCCCACAAGGGGGAGATCGGCGCTTCGCCGTCCGTGCTTCTTTGCCGAACGGGACGCGTTGGCGACGTCGACGCTTCGTCGTCCGTGCCCGAACGCTCTAATCTGTCCCTCCGGGGCAACGTCTTCGCCGCCGGGTAGAAGACTGCGGCGGCATCGGCATCAGCCGCTTGGGGGGGGCATGCCGGGCCGTGACGGCGCGAAAGCGGCTTTCGGCTTCGCGCGCGCTCGCGCGATCCGCTAGGATCGGGCTCCCGCCATTCCTGGATGACCGAGCCGCATGCTTCTTCCCGATGTCGCCTTCCTGTCGCAGCTGGCCGATGCGGCCGATGCCGAGACGCTGCCGCGCTTTCGCACCGGCACGGCGGTGGACAACAAGCGGGCGGCGGATTTCGACCCGGTGACCGAGGCCGACAGGGCCGCCGAGCGGGCGATCCTGACCGCGATCGCCGCGCGCCATCCCGAGGACGCGGTGTTGGGCGAGGAATTCGGCGCCAGCGGCAAGGGCGACCGGCTGTGGGTGATCGACCCGATCGACGGCACGCGGGCCTTCATCTCCGGCGTGCCGGTGTGGGGCACGCTGATCGGCTTCTGCGAGGCGGGGCGCGCGCGGGCGGGCATCATGTCGCAGCCCTTCACGGGGGAGCGCTACGTCGCCGACGGCGAGGCGGCCTGGTGCCTGCATCGCGGCGTGCGGACGCGGCTTGCCGTGAGCGCGGTACGCCTCGTGGAGGAGGCGACCCTGTTCACCACCTCGCCGCGGCTGTTCGCGGCCAGGGGCGCGCCGAATTTCGAGGCGCTGGAGGCCCGGGCGCGGCTGACGCGCTTCGGCACCGATTGCTACGCCTTCTGCATGCTGGCGGCGGGGCATGTGGACCTGGTGGTGGAGACCGGGCTGAAGCCCTACGACATCGTCGCGCTGGTGCCGATCATCGAGCAGGCCGGCGGCATCGTCACGCGCACCGATGGCGGGCGCCCCGAATCGGGCGGCGACATCGTGGCGGCGGGCACGCGCGAGTTGCACGAGGCGGCGCTGGCGATCCTGAACGGCTGAGCGGGCGCCGGACGGCGGGGCACCGAACCCGAGAACCGCGATCGATGTTCGGCGGGCACGATGCGCGGGTTCCACCTATCAGAGCAGCCTCGTGCGCCCGGTCGGACGCGGGGTGCCCTATTCGAGAGGCAGGGCGCCGGCGGTGAAGGATTCGAACGCTTCCAGGAAGGGCGCGCGATAGCGGTCGGCCTCCTGCAGCAATTCGTGGCGCGCATAGGGGATGGTCAGGCTGGAGCCCGAGCGCATGCGCCAGGCCAGCCGCTCGGCGGTGCGGCTGTCGACGACCGAATCCTCGCCGGCGGTGACGATGAGCGTGGGCACGCCGAGCCGAGCGATGTTGTCGGAATCCTCCAGCCGCCGCATGGCGCCGGTGACCGCGGCCAGCCAGGACACCGTCGGCTTGTCGAGGAACAGAAAGGGCGCGGCCTCGGCCAGTTCGCGGTTGCGCGCCAGGCGGCCGGGATCGCTGCTGAGGGCGCGGCTCGCCGCACGCGCCCGGATGCCGGGCAGCAGCGACGGGGCCACCGACATGCGCCCGAGGCCGAGCCAGCGGGCGAGCCGGGCGAGGCGGTGCAGCCCGCGCGTGCCGATGAGGCGCGTGGGCGGGAAGGCGACGAGGGGGGCGCTGAGGACCATGCGCTCGACCGTGTTGACCAGCCGGGGCGATGCGGTCAGGGCGACGAGGGCGCCCATGGAATGGGCGAGGATGACGAAGGGGCCGCGGCAGTCGGGCAGGACGATGTCCTGGATGAAGGCGTCCAGGTCGTTGACGTAGGCCCCGAACTTGCGGACGTAGCCGCGCCGGCGGTCGCGCAGCATGCGCTCGGAGCCGCCCTGGCCGCGCCAGTCGAAGGTCGCGACCATGTAGCCCAGGCGGTTGAGCTCGCCGATGGTCTCGAAATATTTCTCGATGGTCTCGTTGCGGCCCTGCAGCAGGATGACCGTGCCGCGGGTGCGCTCCAGCGCCGAGGGCGAAATGGCGTAGCGCAGGCGCTTGCCGTCGGGGGCGCGCAGGCTCGACGCGGCGATCCCGGCGGGCGCCGGATTGGTCTCGGTGACGACGAGGTCGTTCGGGTTGAAGGCTTCGTTCATCGCACATCCGCTTCGCCCGGACCGGCCGCGCCGCGCGGGGCGATGCAGCGGCGAGAGCCGTCCGGCGCTTGTAGATTCCGCGGCGGGGCGGGTCAAAGCTTTCCGCGACGCCGCGCCGGGGAGGATGGGGGACCCACGCGCCTGACGGGCCCGGGGACGCGACCTGACCGAACGGGTCGGAAGGGGGTCGAGCGGGCCCCCCCTTCGAGGGGCCCGGGGGGGGGGGGGCCAACGCTTTCCGCGACGCCGCGCCGGGGAGGATGGGGGACCCACGCGCCTGACGGGCCCGGGGACGCGACCTGACCGAACGGGTCGGAAGGGGGTCGACCGGGAACCTCTTTCGAGGCTCCCGGTCGGAGCGGTCACAGCGGAAGGGACGGGACGCTGCGACCGTTTGGCGGGCCGCCCGTCGTCGGGGCGGCTGAAATCTGACGCCACCATGGCCCCGGGCACATGAACGGCCCCGGAAGGCCATGTTCATCTGCGGTTCAGGCGGAAGGTACCGGCAACGCGGCCGTGATCAGCCGCAGGGAGGACGGGCGCAAGCGGCGCGCGCGGGCGCGGAAAGGGGCGAAAAAAATCTGCACGGGGGCTTGCCGGCGCTCTTGAACGGAAAAAATCGCGGCACCATTTTTTTCTTGCGGTCGCCAAGACGGGGCCGTCCGCCGGGCCGCATCGCCATCCGGGATGCTTGCCGGGCGACTTACGCAAACCTCGTTGCTTCTGAATGGAGAACATCATGCGTCATGTCGATTTTGCCCCCCTGTATCGTTCCACCGTCGGTTTCGACCGCCTGTTCTCGCTGCTCGACAGCCAGACGGTCGCCGACAACAGCCAGACCTATCCGCCCTACAACATCGAGCGCACCGGCGAGAACGCCTATCGCGTGACGCTCGCCGTCGCCGGATTCGGCGAGGAGGAACTGTCGATCGAGGCGCGCGAGAACGTGCTGACGGTCAAGGGCGAAAAGGCCGAGGCCCAGGAGAGCGACCAGTACGAGACGCTGTATCGCGGCATTGCGGGCCGGGCCTTCGAGCGCCGGTTCCAGCTGGCCGAATATGTCGAGGTGAAGGGCGCCGTGCTGAAGAACGGGCTCCTGCACATCGACCTGCAGCGGGTAATCCCGGAGGCGATGAAGCCGCGCCGGATCGCCATCACCACGCCCGACAACATCAACGAGAAGCAGATCGAGGCGAACGCCGCCTGATCCTGCGGGTCTCGGGACGATGATGGAGCGGCGCCGGAGACGGCGCCGCTTTTGTTTTGGGGGTGGCGGTCGCGTAGGGGCACCCCGGCACTGATCAACGGTGGATGCGGATCCACCTATCTCCGAGCGTGATGTGTAGGCCGTGCTTTTGATCGCCCAGTCGATCCCACTCGGCTTCGATCAATCCGATCGCCTCCACGATGCGCGCGGGGGAGTTGAACTGCCTGCACTCAAGGAGAACGCGGCAAAGGCGGTCGGTCTGTCGCTCCTTGCTCTCGTATTTCTGAGAGATCGAGCGGAAATGCTTCACGTTGTGGGTGAAGAGCACAAGCCCTTGCTCTCGGCAGGCTGCTGCCACGACAGGATCTGGCGAGTCGCGGAGCATTCGGTCTCGAAGGCGCACCACTGTATGGCTATACTCTTGAAGCGCTACGCCAACCCCATCGGGGACGTCATTGTCTGTGAAGAACGGGATTGGTGTTCGCTTCGGCTTCAAGCGGCCTCTTTAAGCCATTTTCGCGCGGCGCTGATATCGCCTGACTGAAGGTCGGGGAACTGATCGATGATGGCGGGGTCCGAATACCCCGCCCGAATGTAGTCGGCTATGGCATGCACCGGGATGCGCGTTCCGGCGAAGACAGGTTCCGAAGAATGGACATGCTTCCGGCGCTCAATGCGGCCGACTGTGTCGCCGTTTCTCTCGTTGAGCTTCTGAATGTCCTGCCGTGCATCGGTAGTGACGACTTCCAGCGCGATTTCAGCAACGAACTGCCTGCTCGCAACCTCGCGTTTGCGAAGGGACTCCGGCTCCACGAAGACGACGCGCCGATTGTGAACCCACAATGTCTGCGATGTCCATTTTTCGTCGCCCATATGCGCCAGTTCGCGCTCGACACGCTCAAGCTCATGCATCGGGACGTTGTGGTGATTGCGAAGCTGGTTGAGGACACGGAGTTTAAGCAGGTCTTTAAACGAGTAAATGTAGGTGAACGACTTGCGGTCTCCGTCCTCGGATTTAAACTCTGGCCGGATGAAGCCGCGTCGGTTCCAAGCTCGCAGTTGCGCACGCGATAGGCCGGTGAGCATCGCCACCTGCTCCTCGCTGAAAGCACCTATGATGTTTGTCGAAGCGGTCATGTCACAGTCACCTTAGCCGATCCCGTTCGGCCATGCAGGGTCATTTCATTTAAACTAACTAACTAAGAGACCGCGCGCACAAAAAAACGCGATGGCCGAGGTCGTCGCGCATTTGATCCGTCGTGACGGCGCCGTCTCAGCTTCGTGCGCGTTGTGATGGTCGAGATCCTCCAAGCTCGGGACGTCGAGACAGCGGCCCAACAAGGCCGGATTCTTGGGTCCCGGAAGGCGGCGAGGAATCCGACGACTGGGTGACAGCGATCAAGCGCCCCCGGCGCCGTCTCGGCTCGCTCCAGCCCGTCCAGCATTCGATGCCGCTTGTCTCCGCGGCGCCACCGACCATGCGCTAGATCAATGATGCCTCGCGCGGGCTGGTTACACTGGGATTGTTGGGGAACCCGCAAGACAGCGCGCCGCGATGTGTCGGCGGCCGGAGTGGAGGCTGACATGATGATTCATCTCAAGACATGGCGATGCAATGTCCTGCGTTCGCTCCGGCCATGCTCCTCGTCTTCGCGGGGATCGTCGTCATTCCGGTCGGGATGATTTTCTCGAAAGCCGGGTACTCGAAATGGCTCAGCGTCTCGATGCCGCTCGTGAACGTCATCACGCTGTACCAGCTTGCCTTTTCCATCGGGCCGAGCCTCCGGGAGCATGGCTGACCAAGCCGGGCAACGCGCCTGCGGCCACGACCGGGCAGGCCTTCGCGAGGGCCGTGTCGAAGGCGTGGCCCAACGCGGTCGATCCGCGCTCTGACACGTTCAAGGGATCAGCATGACAGGGACGGATGACAAGACGCTGCCGCTGGATCTCGAACTGCCGGACGCACCGCGACAAGCGCGGCGGCGCTGGTTCCGCAAGCGCTACCTGCTGGTTCTGCTGATCCCGGTCTTCATGTTCTCCGGCGCGGTGATCGGCATGTATTTCCAGCCGCCGGCGCTACAGAAATTCTATGCCCTGACGGGCCTTCAACCGGGCGCCGGGACCGAGACGCCCATCGCCCTGCCGCCCGAAATCGTGCTGCCGCAGGAAATGGTCGAGACCATGCTGCCGACGGACGTCGTGGGTCTGGCGCGGATCATGCCGCGCGGCGACATCGCGATCGTCGCCGCGCCCTACGGCGCCGGGGATGCACGGGTTGCCGAGATCCTCGTGGCGATCGGCGAGGTGGTGGAACGCGGCGCGCCGCTCGCCCGGCTGGACAATCGCCAGGCGCTGGAGGGGGCGGTCCTGCAGGCAGAGGCGAACCTTGCGGTGCGGCAGGCGACGCTGGCGCAGACACGCAGCGCCATCGCCGCGAGCCGCGCCGAGGCGCAGGCGACGCTCGACCAGGCCCGCGCTGCCGCACGCGAAGCCGCGATCAGCCTGACCCGGGCGGAAGACCTGTTCGAGCGCAACGTCTCCACCGGCGCCACGCTGGACGCAGCACGGACGGCGGCCGAGGATGCGGCTCTTGCGGTTGCCCGGGGTGAGGCGACCTTGACCCGCTTTTCTTCCGGTGACCTGGAAGACCAGCCCGATGTCGTCGTCGCGTCCCGCAACGTCGCGGCCGCCGAGGCCGAACTGGCCCGCGCCCGGATGGATCTCGGCCGGTCCGAGGTGCGTGCGCCCATCGCCGGCATGGTTCTCGACATCCGCGCCACCCCCGGCCAGCGCCCACCCGCCGACGGCATCATGGACATGGGCGATACCACCCGGATGATGGTCGAGGTCGAGGTCTGGCAGGACCGCATCGCCAGCGTCGCGCCCGGCCAGCCGGTCGAACTTGCGGCCGAAGCCCTGCGGCAGAACCTGCGGGGCACGGTGGAAAGCATCGGGCTGACGGTGGGGCGGCAGGGATTGATCTCGGACGACGCCGCGGCGAACACCGATGCGCGGGTGATCCGCGTCCTGGTGGCGCTGGACGCCGGGTCCACGGAGATCGCGGCGCGCTACACCAATCTCGAGGTGGTCGCCCGGATCGACACCGGCGCCGGGGTGCGCGCGGCGCAATGAGCCGCCTTCTGCAATGGATCTTCGGCCGACTGCCGATCGGCTGGCTGCAACTGACCCACAAGCGCGGGCGTTTCGTGGCTGCGCTGTCGGGCGTCGCCTTCGCCAACGTGCTGGTGTTCGTCCAGCTCGGCATCATGAACTCGATGGCGACGGCGACGCTGCGCCCCTACGAGTTTTTCAGCGCCGACATCATGATCTCGGCCGGAGATTCCAGTGCACTGGACGAGGGCGGAAACGTCGCGCGGCAGTGGATGCTGCAGGCCCTGGCCGACCCGGATGTCGCCGACGGCGCCCGGATGTTCATCGGCAACGTGCCCTGGGATCGCGCCGAGCAGGACATCGTTCTGAAGGCCTTTGCCATCGATCCGGCCCGACCCGCCTTTTTCTCGCCCGACATCGTGACGGACGTCGCGCTCCTGCAGATGCAAGGCACGGCCATCCTCGACCGGCTGGCGCGCGGCCTGCCGCGCGACCTGGCCGCCGCGATCCGTCCGCAGACACCGCTGTCCTTCGAGACGGAGGGCCGCACGTTGACGGTGCTGGACACCTTTGCAGGTGGCGGCGGGTTCGGCGTGGACGGCTACCTGTTCGTCTCGGACCAGACCTTCCTGTCGCTGTTTCCGTCGCGCAGTTCGGCCGCGCCGGACCACATCCTGCTGCGCCTGCGGCCCGGCGCCGATGTGGCGGTCGTCGTCGAACGATTGCGCGGTCTGATCTCGGACAAGACACTGCGGATCCGCAGTCATGCCGAAGCGGCCCAGGAGGAGTTGCGCTACCAGCAGACGCAGCGCCCCACCGGAGTCATCTTCGGCTTCGGCGTCGTGATCGGCGTGCTGGTGGGGCTGGTCATCGTCAATCAGGTCCTGTCAGCCGACGTGTCCGATCATCTGCCCGAATACGCGACCTTCAAGGCCATGGGCTATGGGCCGCGCTTCTTCCTCGGCATCGTCATCGAAGAGGCGCTGGTGCTGGGCTTTCTGGGATTCCTGCCGGGCCTGGCGGTGGGAACGGCGATCCTGACGCTGATGGGCAAGGTCACGACCCTGCCGCTGGAGATGACGACGACCATGGCGGTCACGGTCTTTCTCGGGACGGTGGTGTTCTCCGCCATCTCGGGCGCGCTCGCCACGCGGAAACTCGCCGCCGCCGATCCGGCGGATCTGTTCTGATGGCGAACACCATCGAACGCGACAGGATCGTCGAGGCGCGCGGGCTCAATCACTGGTTCGGTTCCGGCGATGCGCGCAAGCAGGCGCTCTTCGACATCGACCTGACGCTGGAACGCGGGAGCTTCACCGTGCTGATGGGGCCCTCCGGATCGGGAAAGACCACATTGCTGACGCTGATCGGCTGCCTGCGCGCGGTGCAGGACGGCACGGTGCGGCTGATGGGTCACGAACTGAACGGCGCGAGCGAGGCGGACCTGACCGCGCTTCGCAGACGGCTCGGCTTCATCTTTCAGTCCCACAACCTGCATGAAAGCCTGACGGCGACGCAGAACGTCATCATGGGGGTTCAGGTCCGGGGACGCGTTTCCGACAAGCTTGCGCGGCAAGCCGCGGCTCGGGCGCTGGGGCTGGTGGGTCTGTCCGACCGGCTCGACTATCGGCCCGGCAACCTGTCCGGCGGGCAGAAACAGCGCGTCGCGGTTGCCCGCGCCCTGGTCGGCAATCCCGCCATGGTCCTGGCGGACGAGCCGACCGCCGCGCTCGACAAGGACAGCGCGGCAGATGTGATCGACTTGCTCAAGCGTCTCGGCGCGGAGCGGGGCACGACGACCCTGCTCGTGACCCATGACAACCGGATCCTCGACCGGGCCGACCGAATCCTGACCCTGGAAGATGGCCGGATCGTCGCAACCACGGAGGTGTCATGAAACTGCGGTTGCCGCGCAAAAAAAAACGCGACGGCCGGGGCCGTCGCGTGGGCTGGATCAGCCGTGACTGCGCCGCGTCAGGATTCGTGCGGCGCGTTGTGGCGGTCGAGATTGGTCGCGATGCGGGCGTCACGCATCAGCCCGGCATGCTGGCCGGCCCCCGTGGGCGCGGCGTTGCGGGCCTTGGTCCAGCCCTCCATCCACGCAGCGCGCAGGGAGGAGCCGGCCGGATATTCGCAGGACGACATCGGGAAATTGTTGCGGAAAGCGAGTTCGCCCTGGTGAAACGCGTCTGTGGACATGACGTTCTCCTCTGGCTGTGAACCTACGCTACGGGAATCCCGCCCGCGGTCAACCGTTCCGAAGAATTTCGGCCGTTCGGAAGAAATCCGTTCGCTCGATCGTCCGCCGCCGGTCAGGCCAGCAATTCGCAGAAGCGGTCGACCTCGTCGAGGGTGGTGGACCAGCTGGTGACCAGGCGGACCAGGTGTTCGTTCTCGCCGACGATGTCGTGGAAGCCGTGGGGCGGGTTCCAGTCGTAGAAGACCGCGCCCCTTGCGCGCAGGGCCTCCGCCCGGTCGGCCTTGAGGATGGCGAAGGTCTCGTTGGTGTGCGTCGCCCACGCCTGGCGGGCCTGGTTGCTGGCGTCGAGCCCGGCGCGCAGGCGGTCGGCCATGCGGTTGGCATGGCCGCCGAGCTCCAGCCACAGACCGTCTTCCAGATAGGCCATGAACTGGGCCGCCACGAAGCGGGTCTTGGAGAAGAGCTGGGCGCCGCGCTTGCGGATATAGGGGAACTGGCTGGCCTTGGCGGGATCGAAGAAGACCACGGCCTCGGCACACCAGCAGCCGTTCTTGGTGGCGCCGAAGGACAGGATGTCGACGCCGCGCTTCCAGGTCATCTCGGCTGGGGTCAGTCCGGTGGCGGCCAGGCCGTTGGCAAAACGCGCGCCGTCCATGTGCAGGGCGAGATTGCGGCCGTGGGCAATCTTGGCGATCGTCTCGATCTCGTCCGCGGTGTACAGCGTGCCGGCCTCGCCGGGCTGGCTGATCGACACGGCCATGGGCTGGCCGGCATGGACGAAGTCCGGCTTGAAGCGGGCGATCTCGCGGGTGAGATTGGCGGGATCGATCTTGCCGTCGGCGCCGTCGATCGGCGCCATGCGGGCGCCATGGGTGAAGAATTCCGGCGCGCCGCACTCGTCCTCGATGACGTGGGCCTCGCGGTGGCACAGCACGACGCCGCCCGGCCGGTTGACCGCGGCGAAGGCGAGGGAGTTGGCGGCGGTGCCGGTGCCCACGAAGAACACGGCGACCTCGCGCTCGAACAGCTCGTCGAAGCGGGCTTCGACCCGCTTGTCGAGGTCGCTGGCGCCATAGGCGGCGGCCATGCCCCCGCCATGGGCGGTGAGTGCTGCGTTGATCGCCGGATGGGCGCCGGACCAGTTGTCGGATGCAAAAATCATGGCGCGGGCATTATAATGCGGCGCAGCCAAGGGCAAGCGGATCGGCGCGCATCTCGTATGCGCGGCGGGCATGGGCCGGGACACTCCCGGTACGGGCGGCCGGCCCAGTGCGACTGGCCGGAACGGGTGCGACGCGGCGGCCGGAAGGCGTGCTGGCGCCGCGCGCGAAGCCCGATACGTCAGGTGGCCTTGTGACGGGCCGGGCATTCTGTCATATTACCGCCGATAGGACAGTGATGCTGCCATAAATCGACTGAGATAAAGCCGATTTGGTTCGGCGGCGCGCGGAAAAGACGCGCCCGGGTTCTATCCTGACGCCAGCGGCCATGCGAAAAGCCGGCGGAAACGAGACATTGTCGCTCGGGTTCGGCGCGAACGCCCAGGGGATCTTCCCCGAGGCGGACTGCGCGGGGCCGGGGCCAAGGTCGCGCCTGAAACGGACGCGACGGGATGCGCGGCCGGCCATGGCGGCGCGACGACGGGAGACGACGCGATGACGAAGCTGACGCCATCCAACGCCGGGACGTTCGAGACCGCGATCTCGAGCGATGCCATCGTTGCGACCCAGGGCGCCGCGAGCGAGGCGACCACGACCGCCCCGGTCCAGCCGCGCCGGATGCCCGACGCGATCGGCCTGTATGATCCGCGCAACGAGCACGATGCCTGCGGCGTCGGCTTCATCGCGCACATGAAGAACCAGAAGTCCCACTCGATCGTCGAGAAGGGGCTGCAGATCCTGCAGAACCTGACCCATCGCGGCGCCGTCGGCGCCGACCCGCTGATGGGCGACGGCGCCGGCATGCTGGTGCAGATTCCGGACCGGCTGTTCCGCGAGGAGATGGCGGCCCAGGGCGTGAGCCTGCCGGCGGCGGGCCAGTACGGCGTCGGCCATGTCTTCATGCCGCAGGACGCCGAAAAGCGGCGCCACATCGAGGCGGTGTTCGAGGAGGTCGTGCGCGAGGAGGGCCAGACAATCCTCGGCTGGCGCGACGTGCCGGTGAGCAACGAGCAGCTGTCGAAGGCGCCGGAGATCGTGGCGACCGAGCCGGTGCACCGGCAGGTCTTCATCGGCCGGGCGCCGGCGCTGACCAGCGACGACGATTTCGAGCGCCGGCTGTTCATCCTGCGCAAGGCGGTGTCGAACCGCGTCCATCTGGAGACCGAGGGCCGCGACATCGGCTTCTATGTCGTGTCGCTGTCGGCCCGCACCATCGTCTACAAGGGCATGTTCCTGGCCTATCAGCTGGGCGCCTATTACGCCGACCTGACCGATCCGCGATTCGAGAGCGCGCTGGCCCTCGTGCACCAGCGCTTCTCGACCAACACGTTTCCGTCGTGGAAGCTCGCCCATCCCTACCGGATGGTCGCCCATAACGGCGAGATCAACACGCTGCGCGGCAACGTCAACTGGATGGCCGCGCGCCAGGCCTCGGTCGATTCGGAGCTGTTCGGCAACGACATCTCCAAGCTGTGGCCGATCTCCTACGAGGGCCAGTCAGACACGGCCTGCTTCGACAATGCGCTCGAATTCCTGACCGAGGGCGGCTATCCGCTGACCCACGCCATGATGATGCTGATTCCGGAAGCCTGGGCCGGCAACAAGCAGATGCCGCCCCAGACCAAGGCCTTCTACGAATATCACGCCGCGCTGATGGAGCCGTGGGACGGCCCGGCCGCCGTCGCCTTCACCGACGGCCGCCAGATCGGCGCGACGCTGGACCGCAACGGCCTGCGTCCGGCCCGCTACATCGTGACCGACGACGACCTGGTGATCATGGCGTCGGAAGCCGGCACGCTGGAGGTCGACGAGGCCCGCATCGTCAAGAAGTGGCGGCTGCAGCCCGGCCGCATGCTGCTGATCGACCTGGAGAAGGGCGGCATCGTCTCGGACGAGGACATCAAGCGCGAGATGGCCTCGGCCAACCCCTATGGCGACTGGCTGAAGAACACCCAGATCATCCTGGAGAACCTCAAGCCGGTGGCACCGCGCGCCTCGCGCTCGGACGTCTCGCTGCTCGATCGCGAGCAGGCCTTCGGCTACACGCTGGAGGACACCCGCACGCTGATGGCGCCGATGGCCACCACCGGGCAGGAAGCCATCGGCTCGATGGGCACCGACACCCCGATCTCGGCCATGTCGTCCCAGTCGAAGCTGCTCTACACCTATTTCAAGCAGAACTTCGCCCAGGTCACCAACCCGCCGATCGACCCGATCCGCGAGGAGCTGGTGATGAGCCTCGTCTCCTTCATCGGGCCGCGGCCGAACATCTTCGATCTCGAAGGCTCCTCGCGCCGCAAGCGGCTGGAGGTGCGCCAGCCGATCCTGACCAATGGCGACCTGGAGAAGATCCGCAACATCGGCCACACCGAGGACCGGTTCGACACCAAGACGATCGACATGACCTATGCGGCGGAAGCCGGCGCGGCGGGCATGGCGGGCGCGGTGGAGCGCCTGTGCGAGCGCGCCGAGGCGGCGGTCGCCGGCGGCTACAACATCATCATCCTGTCGGATCGGCAGGTCGGGCCGGACCGCATCCCGATCCCGGCGCTGCTGGGCTGCGCGGCCGTGCATCACCATCTGATCCGCAAGGGGCTGCGCACCGCGGCCGGCCTGGTGGTGGAATCGGGCGAGCCGCGCGAGGTGCATCACTTCGCCTGCCTGGCCGGCTACGGCGCCGAGGCGATCAACCCGTACCTGGCCTTCGACACGCTGCTCGACATGCACCGGCGCAAGGAATTCCCGCCGGAGGTCGACGCCAACGAGGTGGTGACCCGCTACATCAAGTCGGTCGGCAAGGGACTGCTGAAGGTGATGTCCAAGATGGGCATCTCGACCTACCAGTCCTATTGTGGCGCGCAGATCTTCGACGCGGTCGGCCTGCAGTCGGAATTCGTCGAGCGCTATTTCACCGGCACGGCGACGACCATCGAGGGCGTTGGCCTGGAAGAGGTGGCGCGCGAGACGGCCGAGCGCCACGCCCGGGCCTTCTCCGACGATCCGATCCTGCAGCGCTCGCTCGATATCGGCGGCGAATATGTTTACCGCATGCGCGGCGAGACCCACATGTGGTCGCCGGACGCGGTGGCGACGCTGCAGCACGCGGTGCGCACCGATTCCTGGGACAAGTACCAGGACTACGCCAAGATGGTGAACGAGGCGGCGGTCGAGAGCTCGACCATACGCGGCCTGTTCCACATCAAGATGGCCGAGGAGGCCGGCCGCCAGCCGGTGCCGCTGGACGAGGTCGAATCGGCCAAGGACATCGTCAAGCGCTTCTGCACCGGCGCCATGTCCTTCGGCTCGATCTCGCGCGAGGCGCACACGACGCTGGCGCGGGCGATGAACCGGATCGGCGGCAAGTCGAACACCGGCGAGGGCGGCGAGGAATCGGACCGTTTCCTGCCGCTGCGCGACGGCTCGGCCAATCCCGAGCGCTCGGCGATCAAGCAGATCGCCTCGGGCCGCTTCGGCGTGACGACGGAATATCTCGTCAATGCCGACATGCTGCAGATCAAGGTCGCCCAGGGCGCCAAGCCCGGCGAGGGCGGGCAGCTGCCGGGCCACAAGGTCGACGCGACCATCGCCAAGACCCGGCATTCGACGCCGGGCGTCGGCCTGATCTCGCCGCCGCCGCATCACGACATCTATTCGATCGAGGATCTGGCCCAGCTGATCTACGACCTGAAGAACGTCAATCCGGCGGCCGACATCTCGGTCAAGCTGGTGTCGGAAGTGGGCGTGGGCACGGTCGCGGCGGGCGTCGCCAAGGCGCGCGCCGACCACATCATCGTCTCGGGCTATGACGGCGGCACCGGCGCCTCGCCGATGACCTCGATCAAGCATGCCGGCAGCCCGTGGGAGATGGGCCTGGCCGAGACCCAGCAGACGCTGGTGATGAACGGGCTTCGTTCGAGAGTCTGCCTGCAGGTGGACGGGGGCCTGCGAACCGGCCGCGACGTGATCGTCGGCGCGCTGCTGGGAGCCGACGAGTTCGGCTTTTCGACCGCGCCGCTGATCGCCGCCGGCTGCATCATGATGCGCAAGTGCCACCTGAACACCTGCCCGGTCGGCGTCGCCACCCAGGACCCGGTGCTGCGCAAGCGCTTCAAGGGCACGCCGGAGCACGTCATCAACTACTTCTTCTATGTCGCGGAAGAGGTGCGGATGATCATGGCCGAGATGGGCGTGCGCACCATGGCCGAACTGGTTGGTCAGTCGCAGCTGCTCGAGAAGAAGCCGATGATCGAGCACTGGAAGGCCCGCGGGCTCGACTTCTCCAAGGTGTTCTACAAGCCGGCGGCGCCGGCCGACGAGGTGCGCTGGACGAAGCTGCAGGAGCATCCGATCGTCGACATCCTCGATCGCCGGCTGATCGCGCAGGCCGAGCCGGCGCTGGAAGCGCGCCAGCCGGTCACCATCGAGACGGCGATCTCCAATGTCGACCGCTCGACCGGCGCGATGCTGTCGGGCGAGGTGGCCAAGCGCTACGGCCTGAAGGGGCTGCGCGACGACACCATCACGGTGAAGCTGACCGGCACGGCCGGCCAGAGCTTCGGCGCCTTCCTGGCGCGCGGCGTCACCTTCGAGCTGACCGGCGACGGCAACGACTATGTCGGCAAGGGCCTGTCGGGGGGGCGCATCGTGGTACGGCCGCGCGAGGAGACCCGCATCGTGCCGGAGGAGTCGATCATCGTCGGCAACACGGTGCTCTACGGGGCGATCTCGGGCGAGTGCTATTTCCGCGGCATGGCCGGCGAGCGCTTCGCCGTGCGCAATTCGGGCGCCGTGGCGGTGGTCGAGGGCGTCGGCGACCATGGCTGCGAGTACATGACCGGCGGTGTCGTCGTCATACTGGGCCAGACCGGACGCAACTTCGCCGCCGGCATGTCGGGCGGCGTCGCCTATGTCTATGACGCGGTCGGCGACTTCGCCGAACGCTGCAACATGGCCATGGTCGACCTGGAGCCGGTGCCGGAGGAAGACGACATCATGGAGAAGCTGCACCACCATGGCGGCGATCTCCAGTACAAGGGCCGGGTCGACCTGTCCTCGGACATGACCAGCCACGACGGCGAGCGGCTGTTCCAGCTGATCTCCAACCATCACCACTATACCGGCTCGCGCCGGGCGGCGGAGATGCTGGAGAACTGGGAGGAGCACCGTCCGAAATTCGTCAAGGTCATGCCGGTCGAGTACCGCCGCGCGCTGCAGGAAATGGAGCGCATGCGCCTCGGTGTGGCGGCTGAGTGAGCCGCGCGCGAAACCAACCGCCCCGCGCCTCGGGATCGTCTCCCGAGGGGCAACGGGGGGCGGTGCAGGGGCGACAGGACAGGGAGGTGTCGTGATGGCGACGGAACGGACAGCGGAGAAGGAAGTCAGCGTCTTGCGGGACGGACGCAGCCAGGCGATCCGGATCCCCGAGGAATTCGAGATCGCGTCGGATCGCGTGATGGTGTCCCGGCAGCCTAACGGGTCGCTGCTACTTCGCCCGTCCGCGCCTCGGATGTCGCTCGTCGAGGCGCTGGACTGGCTGAAGGAGCAGGGCCCGCTGGAAGACTTTCCGGGCGATCCGGGCCGCCGGACTGCTCGATCTGGATGACTTCAAGCTTTGACGCGGTTTCTGCTGGATACGAACATCATCTCCGATGTGTTCCGCAATCCGGCGGGCCGGGTTGATAAAGCACTGCGGGAGCGTCAGAACGCCGAGATAGGGACTAGCCTGATCGTCATCGGAGAGATTCTGTACGGGCTGAAGAAGAACCAGAACGTGCGCGGTCTGCAGCGGTTTGACGTGTTCACCCGGTCGATATCGGTATGGCCACTGGAACCGCCCGTCGAGACGATCTACGGCGAAGTGAGGCATATCTGTGAGAGCATCGGGAGGAGCGTGGGCCCGAACGATCTGTGGATCGCGGCGCACGCCATCGCTCTCGACGCCCCCCTGGTCACGGACGACAGAGCCTTCGAGCACATCTCGGCTCTGACTGTTGAAAATTGGTTGCGCGCCTAGGCGCCCGAAGAGTTGAGAAGAATATGGGTAAGGTCACCGGATTTCTCGAGATCGATCGGCAGACGCAGAAATATCAGCCGGCGTCCGATCGAATCCGCCATTTTCGCGAGTTCACCCTGCCGATGTCCGACGCGGAGGTCGGCAAGCAGGCGGCGCGCTGCATGGATTGCGGCATCCCCTACTGCCACGGTCCGACGGGCTGCCCGGTGCACAACCAGATCCCCGACTGGAACGACCTGGTCTATGCCGGCGACTGGGAGACGGCCGCCCGCAACCTGCACTCGACCAACAATTTTCCCGAGTTCACCGGCCGCATCTGTCCGGCGCCCTGCGAGGAAGCCTGCACGCTGAACCTGGAAGACACGCCGGTCGCCATCAAGACCGTCGAGCAGGCGATCGCCGACAAGGCCTACAAGCTGGGCCTGATCCGGCCGCAGCCGGCGAAAATCCAGACCGGCAAGACGGTGGCGATCATCGGTTCGGGGCCGGCGGGCCTGGCCGCCGCGCAGCAGCTCGGCCGTGCCGGCCATGCGGTGCATGTTTATGAGCGCGAGTCGCGCCCCGGCGGCCTGCTGCGCTACGGCATCCCCGACTTTAAGATGGAGAAGCACTGGATCGACCGCCGCGTCGAGCAGATGGAAGGCGAGGGGGTGACCTTCCATTGCGGGGTCAATGTGGGCGTCGACAAGACCGTCGAGGAACTGCGCGGGACACATGACGCGGTGCTGTTCTGCGGCGGCTGCGAGCGGCCGCGCGATTCCGGCATTCCCCATGGCGGCCTGTCCGGGGTCTACGACGCCATGCCCTATCTGGTGCAGCAGAACCGGCGCGTCGGCGGCGAGCCGGTCGACAGTGCCGGCTGGCCGAGCGAGGAAATCTGGGCCGGCGGCAAGCATGTCGTCGTGGTCGGCGGCGGCGATACCGCCTCGGACTGTGTCGGCACCGCCTTTCGCCAGGGCGCCGTGAAGGTGACGCAGCTCGACATCCGGCCGCAGCCGCCCAAGACCGAGAACAAGCTGGAAGTCTGGCCGTACTGGGCGACCAAGATGCGCACCTCGTCCAGCCAGGCCGAAGGCGCGATTCGCGAGTTCCAGGTGGCGACGCTGGAGTTCGTGGGCGAGGACGGCGTGCTGACCGGCGTGAAATGCGCCGAGGTCGACGCGGCCCGCAAGCCGATCGCCGGCACGGAATTCGTCATCAAGGCCGATCTCGCCTTCATCGCCATCGGCTTTGCCGGCCCGTCCGAGACCGGCTTCATGGGCGAGGTGGGCGACAGCCTGCGCATCAACACCGACCGCCGCGGCAATGTCTCCATCGCCGCCGACGATCTCGGCTACCTGACCTCGGTCGACAAGCTGTATGTGGCCGGCGATTCCCGGCGCGGCCAGTCGCTGGTGGTCTGGGCCATCCGCGAGGGCCGGCAGGCGGCGCGGGCGATCGATCTCGACCTGATGGGCACCACGACGCTGCCGCGCTGAGGCGCTGAGGCAGCGCGGCGCTGCCGCGTCCGTGTGGGATGATGGTGCGGTAGCCTGTGTTGGCGTAGCGCGACATCTGCCGCCAGGGCCGGACCTCTGCGCGGGGCAAGCCCGAGGATGACGCCCGTGATGGATGGTTTCGCCAGCCGTCGCCGTCGCGACGGCCGGCAATAAGCCCCTGTTCGCCGGTCGCCGTCTGGTGGCGTGGCCCGTTGACGCCGCACGTCGTCGATCCGCGGCATCGTCGCCGCCGAGCAAGACCTCGGCTGCCCGGTCAGCGCTGCGGGGCGGTGCCCGATGCTTCGTCGCCCGAGCGGGACCAGTCCTCGACGATGGCGTCGAGGAGCGAGGGCATCTCCTGCGGCGGCTCGATGCCGTCGCTTTCGCGCAGGCGGCTGAGGTCCACGGACCCGCGAGAGGCGATGGACGGGCCGCCCGGCGTGACGGCTGCGCGCTTCTCGCTCCAGGCAAAATCGTCGGCCCGGCCCTCGATGTTGCCGGTGCTGTTGCCGTTGAGCACGAGCCGGTCGCGGGGCGAGGGCTCCAGCGTGAAGCCCTGCACCGAGCCGCCGCTTCCCAGCAGCCGATCGGCGCCGTCCAGCGACGGGTCGTCGAGCCCCACCGGCGCCGCGGTCACGGCGTTGGCGGCATTGCTGATCGGCGGAAGCTGCATGTTCGGCAACTGCTCGGCACTGAGCGAGAAGGCGGCGCCGGGGGCGACGGAGGGATTGCGCAACAGCCGGGTGATCGCCCGTTCGGCGAAGAAGGCCAGCTTGTCGGCGCCGTCGGAGGTCATGGTGATGCCGTCGGAGCCGCGCAGCTGCACCTTCTGGCCGCTGACGCCGGGGCCGGAATAGACGAAGCCGCCATTGGCGTCGACGAAACCGTCCCACACGTCGACGAACTCGCCGGAGACGCTTGCCACGCCCTTGCGATACAGATCGTTGAGGAAGACCATGTCCTCGCTCATCCGGTCGAACTTGAAGGACGGCACGCCGACCCAGACGAGCGGCACGCCCTTTTCCTTGACCGTGCCGGCGATGGCGGCGATCCGCTTTTCGTACTCGGCGACCCATGCGTCCGAGCGCAGCGACGCGCTGGCGCCGCCGGTGTCGATCTGCTGGCGGTCGTTGGAGCCGACCATCATGACGACAACCGCGGGCTTTTCTTCCTCGATGATCGGACCGAGGCTGGTCCGCCAATTGTAGAAATCCTCGCGCACCAGACCCGACGAGCCGTTTGCGCGCGCCTTGACGACGACGTCGGCATTGTCCTCGTAGACATCGGTCAGGCCCTTGGCGAGGCTGTCGGCCATGAAGTCGCCGACGACGAGGACGGTCTGTGCCGTGTCGTTCTTGTCAGGCGCCGGCGCGGCGGCGGGCGATGCGGCGGCGGCCCGCGAGGGGGCGCTGCGCTTGGGTGCAGCGGAGCGCGAGCGGCGGGTCTGCCGCTTGCGCGGCGCCGCGCGCTTGCGGATGACGCGGCGGGGCGGCGGGGCCGCCTCACGGGCTTGGTTGCCGAACAGCATTTCCAGGACCGTGCGTGGGCGCTCCTGTGCCAAGGCGGCCGATTCCGGCACCAGGGCGGTCACGACGACGGCGAAGGCCGCCAGCGCGGCGACCGTCGCCCTGGCGAGCCAGCCCCGGCGGGGATTGCCGCTGTGTCGTGCTCCCGGCATCGGGTCTCCGTGCATTTCAGTTGCGCCGCGGCAGGTCAGTTGCGCCGCAGGAAGTCCAGCAGCGCCTTCGAGGCATTGCCATCCTGGGCCATGCCGGCCCGACCCTGCAACACCATGATGGCCGATTTCGATCCGTCTCCGATCTTACCATCGATCTTGCCGTCATACAGCCCGCGCGAGGCGAGGTGCTTCTGGAGTTCGTAGCGCTCCTGTGACGACAGCGGCGTGTAGCCCCGCGGCCAGTCGCGCTGCGGACCGCCATAGCCGGCGATGCGGTCGGCGAGGAGACCAACGGCTAGCGCGTAGGTGTCGGCATTGTTGTAGTTCTTCAGGACGAAGAAGTTCTTGGTCATCAGGAAGGCCGGGCCGTCGTCACCGGCAAGCCGCACCAGGTTCGCGCGATCCGACGGATGGGCGAAGCCCGTGCCGCTCGGGCGCTGGAAGCCGAGGCCCTGCCACTGTGCCAGGGTGCGGTTGTCGCGCTCGAGCTTGCCGCGGTACTGGCTCGGGACGTTGACCTCGTAGCCCCAGGTCCTGCCGCTCTGCCAGCCATTCTTGCGCAGGAGATTGGCGGCGGTCGCCAGCGCGTCCGGTACCGACTCCCAGATGTTGGCGTGCCCGTCGCCATCAATGTCCGCGGCGAAGGCCCTGTAGCTGGTCGGGATGAACTGTGTGTGCCCCATGGCGCCCGCCCACGAACTGGTCAGCTTGTTCGGCGCGACATGGCCCGCCTGGACGATCTGCAGTGCGGCGATCAGCTGCTGGCGGGCGAACTTGGCGCGTCGCTTGTCCGCATAGGCGAGCGTCGCCAGCGACCGCGGCAGGCTCTTCATCACGCCTTCGCGGGTGAGGGCCGCGCCGTAATTGGTCTCCACCGACCAGATCGCCAGCAGGACGTGGCGGTCGACGCCGAAGCGCTTCTCGATGCGGTCGAGCCAGCTGGCGTATTTCACCGCCATGGCGCGCCCTTCGGCGATGGCTTCGTCGTTGACGCGGTTGTCGACATAGTCCCAGACCTTGGCCCGGAACTCTGGCTGGTAGGCAGCCTTTTCCAGCACCTCGGGATCGGGCGACGTGACCCCCGCGAAGGCGGCGCGGTAGACGTTGCGATTGATGCCGTTGGAGGCCGCCACGGATTCGAACTCGGCGATCCAGCGCTGGAAGCCGGCATCCGCCGAGGCCGGGGCCGCCGCAAGAAACGACAGCAACAGGGCCAAAAGGACCGAGCCCAGCCAGGTCTGGCCGATTGCGGACGCTCGCTGCATGTGTCTTCTCCTCAGTTGTGATCGCTGCGCAAAGCGGGAGCCTAGAAGCATCTCGTTAAGCGATCGTTCACCAAAGTGGCGGATGGGCAGCCGAATGCCGCACGCGGCGACGGGCGAACTGGCCGGACCGACTTATGCCGCTATTTCAGGGCGAAATGGCGGCGGAGGCCCATCGTCACAAGGTGGTGAGGCCGGACGTGATACAGATCGACAATCTCGTGGATGAGGACGGTTCGAGCATGAAGAAAGTCAGAAAAGCGGTGTTTCCGGTGGCAGGACTGGGTACGCGGTTCCTGCCGGCGACGAAGTCGATCCCCAAGGAGATGCTGACGGTCGTCGACCGGCCGGTGATCCAGTACGTGGTCGACGAGGCGCGCGAGGCAGGCATCGAGCACCTGATCTTCGTGACCGGACGCAACAAGGGCGTCATCGAGGACTATTTCGACATCCAGGTCGAGCTGTCGAACACCCTGGCCGAGCGCGGCAAGTCGGCCGAACTCGATCTTCTCGACCGGCTGCAGCCCAAGCCCGGCACGGCGAGCTTCACCCGCCAGCAGGCCCCGCTGGGCCTGGGACATGCGGTCTGGTGCGCGCGCGACCTCGTCGGCGACGAGCCCTTCGCGCTGCTCCTGCCGGACATGATCATGCAGTCCGAGAGGGGCTGCCTGGCCGAGATGGTCAAGCTGTACGAGGAGACCGGGGGCAACGTCATCTCGGTCGAGGAGTGCGACCCGCAGGAGACCGACAAATACGGGATCGTCGGTCGCGGACAGGACGTGGGCACGGGCTTTCGCCTGGAAGGCATGGTGGAAAAGCCCAAGCCGGCCGACGCGCCGTCGAACTACTACATCTCCGGCCGCTACATCCTGCAGCCGCAGATCTTCGACATCCTGGAAACCCAGGAAAAGGGCGCCGGCAACGAGATCCAGCTGACCGACGGCATGCTCAAGCTCGCCGACCAGCAGGATTTCTACGCCTATCCGTTCCACGGACGGACCTTCGACTGCGGCTCGAAGGAGGGCTTCATCGAGGCCAATGTCGCCTTCGCCCTGTGGCGGCCGGACATCCGCGACAAGGTCATCGGCAACATGGAGCGGCTGATGGACACGGTGAAGCCGAAGCCCGCCACCGAGGCCGCCGAATAGCCTGTCGCCGATCGGACCTTCGCGCCGGCGGATCTGCCCTGAAGGGCGGCCGCCGGCGTTTTTGCGTCCGGATGCTGCGACGGTCGTGCCTAGCGCTGCAGCGTCATGCCGAAGCGGATCGTGTCGGAGCCGTAATCGCCCGTGCTGGTATCGGTATAGAGCTCGCGATGGCTGTAGAGGCCGGTGACGGCGAAGCCGCGATGAAGCCAGTAGGTGAAGCCCGCCTCGCCGACCAGCAGCAGCTCGTCGTCCTCCGGCACGGTGGAATCGGTGTATTCCGCCAGCGCCGTCGCGGTCAGCTCGGTGCGCGTGTTCAGGGCATGGCGCAGGCCAAGCGAGCCTTCATAGGCGACGTCCGTCGAGCGGCCTGAGCTTTCGGGCTCGAAGCGCGTGCGGGCGGCGGCGGTCAGCTCGGTGCCGCGCTGCGGCGACCAGACGAGGCTGGCATCCAGCGTCGGTGCGCTGGTGTCCTCGCCGCGTGCGTCGTCGGGCCGGTTCCAGGCATAGCCAAGGGCGGCTTCGCCGCGCAGCTTCTCGGTGAAGTCGAAGGCGATGCCGCTGCGCAGGGCCGGCAGCAGCGCATCGCGGTCGAAGGCGCCGCCCGCCTCCTGGCCCTCGACATCGAAGATTCGCCGTCCGACGCTACCTTCGAGGAAGGGCGCAATGGCCGGTGAGATCTCGTAGCCGGCCCGCAAGGTCGCGGTGAGGGTGGTGTAGTCCTGGTCGATCGCGCCCACGGGCAGATCGGGATAGACGCTGCGGGCGACGGTGCCGGTGCCGCTGAGCACCAGCCGGCCAAAGCGGCGTTCGAGCTGGCCGGCGAGCGAGCCCTGGAGCCGGTCGGCCTGATCGGTCCCGGTGAGGAAATCGGCGGTGCCGTCGGCGTCCTCGCGGGCGTAGTCGACGGCGCCGCGCAGGGTGGCGGTGGTCATCCGGTCGATGTCGAGGCGCAGGCGCCCGTCGAAGGCGGCGCGGGGGTCTTCCGGCCTGTCGCCGGCGAAGTTGCGGCGATAGGTGAGGCTGCCGTTCAGTTCGGCTTCATGGCGGGACCAGTCCGACAGGAGCCGGGCCGAGATCGTCGTCTCGCTGAACACGCCGGCCTCGCCGTCCGGTTCGTCGTCGAGATTGGTCGAGGCGCCGAGGGTCTGGATCAACTGCGGAAACAGGATGAAGCGGCCGGCGCGCAGACCGAGCGGGGCGAAGGGATCCGCCTCGGCCACGGCGACCGGTGCGCGCCCGGGCAGGATCGCGGTGCGCGTGGTGCGCAGCGGGCTGTCGACCGCCAGAGCTTCGTCGGCGAGGCCGGCGGCGAGCGGCGGATTGCCGGGCGACACGGCCCGGATGCCGGTGGCCGGCCCGGTGGGCAGGGGCCTGGGCGAAAAGGTCGGCTCGCGCGGCACCGGCTCCTGCGCCAGCAGGTTTTCTTCGGTCTCGTCCAGTTCGGGGCGTGGTTGGAAGGCGCGGGCCGGTTCCACCGGGAGGCTGCCGGCGTCGCGGGCGTCGCGGCCTTCCGGTGCGGCGGCGGGGCCGCCGAAGAGGTCGAAATCCCGGGAGGAGGCATCGTCCGGTAAAGGCCCGTCCCGCGGGTCGGGCGGCAATTGCCCGCCGGCCGGCGGGTCGGCACGGGTCACGCCCCGGCGCCCGTCGACGCCGCCCGGATCCTCGCCGAGGCCGGATTCTTCGAGCCGGTCGATGAGGGACGGATCGAGGCGGCCGGCGCTCAGAGGCGTGCTGCGCAGCGCGTCGCGATCAAGCGACCGGGGCTCGACGCCGTCATCGGTGCGCAATTCGGGAAACAGTGGCGACTGGGCGAGGGCGGGGACGGCGATCTGCGGCGCCGACAGCACGAAGCCCGCAACGCCGAGAAGCGCGGCGGCGGCGAGGGTGCGTGCGGATCGGCGGGGGGTCGAAACCATGTCGGCTGGCCTTGCACACTCCTTGCCCGTGCCCGGCAGGCGCTGGTTGCCAAACCGTAAATTTTTCTGGTTAAGAACTGGTTGACATTTGCGACGGTGACCGGAACTCCGGAGACAAGGCCTTGTTTTGGCCGGAACGAACTGGTCATTGGTTCGTCATCCTGAAACCGAACAGTGATTCCCGCGCCGTGATCGCCAGCCCCATGCCCCAGTCCGTCGCTCCGAGTGCCGGTTCGCAGTCTGCAGTCCGTACCGTCACCACCGAGGCGGAGGGCCTGCGCGCCCTGGCTGCGCTGCTGGAAACCGACATGGCCGAGCCGTTCGAGCGGGTGCTCGACCTGATCTCCCGCGTGACCGGGCGGCTGATCATCACCGGCGTCGGCAAGAGCGGCCATATCGGCGCGAAGATCGCCGCGACCTTCGCCTCGACCGGAACGCAGGCCTTCTTCGTGCATCCGTCCGAAGCCAATCACGGCGATCTCGGCATGATTGGCCGGGACGACGCGATCCTGGCCATGTCATGGTCCGGCGAGACGACCGAGCTGAAGGGCATCGTCGCCTATTCGCGGCGCTTCAAGCTGCCGCTGATCGCGATGACCGCGCGCGCGGACTCGACGCTGGCCCGCGAGGCGGACGTGGCGCTGGTGCTGCCGCGGGTGGCCGAAGCCTGTCCGCACGGCCTTGCCCCGACCTCCTCGACGACGATGCAGGCGGCGCTGGGCGACGCGCTGGCGGTGGCGCTGCTGGAGCGGCGCGGCTTCACGCCCGGCGACTTCCACGTCTTCCATCCGGGCGGCCAGCTGGGCGCGAGCCTCGTCCATGTCGGCGACCTGATGCATGTCGGCGAGGCGATGCCGCTGGTGGCGTCGGGCACGACCATGGCCGAGGCGATCATCGTGATGTCGCGCAAGAGCTTCGGCTGCGCCGCCGTGGTCGATGCGAGCGGCTGCCTGATCGGCATCGTTACCGACGGCGACCTGCGCCGCCATCTGGGGCCGGATCTCCTGGCCGAGACGGTCGACACGGTGATGACCGCCAACCCCAAGACGATCACGCCGGAGACGCTGGCGGCCAAGGCGTTGGAGATGGTCAATTCCTCCAACATCACGGCCCTGATGGTGGTGCGCGACCGCCGCCCGGTCGGCATCGTCCACATGCACGATCTCCTGCGGATCGGCGTCGCCTGATCAGGCGGCTTCCACGACCAGCATCGAGCCATCCGCGCCGACGATCCGTACATGGGTCGCGACCGGCAGGTCCGGCCCGGTGACGGTCCACCAGCCATCCTCGATGGCCACCCGGCCGCGGCCGTCCACTATTGCTTCCGTCAGCACGGCCTGACGGCCGATCAGCCGCGCCGTGCGCCGGTTCAGCTGGTCGGCGTCGCCGACTTCACTCTTGGAGCCATACCAGCGACGCCCGAGGAGCGCCGCGGCGGCCGACAGGATGACGAAGGCGATGATCTGCTGCTGCCAGCCGAACCAGCCGGTGCCCAGGACGAAGACGTTCATCCCGACGATCAGCGCGGCGATGCCGAAGAACACCAGGAAGACGCCGGGCAGGGCGAGTTCGAGGGCCAGGAGCACGAGGCCGAGAATCCACCAGCCATAATCGATCAGAAACTCGGGCATGCCGCTCAGACCTCGCTGCCGCCATAGGGTGTCTGGGGCACGCGCGACCGTGTCGTCTTCGGCGCCGGCGGGCCGGCCTGGGGCCGCGCGCCGGCCGTGGCCTCGTCGCCGAAGGTCGCGCGCGCGATCTCGCCGATGCCGGCGATGGAGCCCATCAGGGACGACGCCTCCAGCGGCATCAGGACGACGCGCTGGTTGGGCGCGGAGGCGATCTTGGCCAGTGCCTCGGTGTATTTCTGCGCCACGAAATAATTGATCGCCTGGACGTCGCCGGCGGCGATCGCCTCGGAGACGAGGCGGGTGGCGGTGGCTTCGGCCTCGGCCAGGCGCTCGCGGCCCTCGGCCTCGCGATAGGCGGCGTCGCGCCGGCCCTCGGCCTGCAGGATCTGCGACTGCTTCTCGCCCTCGGCGCGCAGGATCGCGGCATTGCGCGAGCCTTCCGCCTCAAGGATCTCGGCGCGCTTCTCGCGCTCGGCCATCATCTGCCGGGCCATGGAATCGACGAGGTTCTTCGGCGGATTGATGTCCTTGATCTCGATGCGGGTGATCTTGATGCCCCAGCTGCTGGCCGCCTGGTCGACGACGCGCAGGATCTTCTCCGAGATGGCGTCGCGGTTGGACAGGAGATCGTCGAGATCCATGGAGCCCATGACCGAGCGCAGATTGGTCATCACGAGATTGAGGATGGCGTTTTCGAGCCCCGACACCTCGTACGCCGCCGCTGCCGCGTCCAGCACCTGGTAGAAGGCGACGCCGTCGGCGGCGACCGAGGCGTTGTCGCGGGTGATCACCTCCTGGGTCGGCACGTCCAGTACCTGCTCCATCATGTTGAGCTTGCGGCCGACACGCTCGATGAAGGGCACGATGATGTTGAGGCCGGGGGTGAGGGTGCGGGTGTAGCGGCCGAAATTCTCGACGGTGTAGTTGTAGCCCTGCGGCACGATCTTGATCGTCGACAGGAGGACGAGCACCGCCACGAACAGGACGACGAGGACAAGGATGCCCGTTCCCGACAGGAAATCGCCTGGGATCATGAAAACCTCCTCGGCCGAGACCGGCCCGCATCGTGCAGAGCCGCGTCGGGCGATGGGGGCATATCAGGGGAGACGGGCGCCGAACGCAAGGCGTGTGTGGCATGGCGATTGCGCACAGGGTTCTGCCGGCGTTGCGACGCCCTCCCGACACCGGCGATGCGGGTTTTCTGTCAGTTCCACCACCTGCCGGATTTATTTCCGATTGAACGGAACCGAACCGGCAGCGTACGCTTCCTTTCAATGTTGACGGAAGGGAACGGCATGGTGCGGGCAAACAGACCACGGGTGCTCATCGTCGAGGACGAGCTCCTGATCGCCCAGGACCTGCAGACCATGCTCGAAGACAATGGCTACGAGGTCGCCGGGATTGCCCGGGATTTCGGCCAGGTCAAAAAGGCGATCCAGAACGGACACGTCGATGTCGCCGTGGTCGACGTCCAACTGCGACGAGGCCCCGATGGCGTGGCCGTAGCGCAGTGGCTGCGCCAGGAATACGACATCCCCTCGCTGTTCGTCAGTGGCCGCATCGGCGATGCCGTCGTGACGCAAGCGCTGGCAGCCCGGCCGATCGGCTTCGTCGACAAACCCTATTCCGAGACCTGGCTGATCGGCCCGCTGCATGCGGCGACCGGAATGCAGAGCGAAGGCCTCAGCATCTGACGCGCCGCGGGTGAGGCGACCGCGCCGCGCCCGACATCGCCACCCTGCGAACGCGGCGACCGTCCGGTGCCGCGCCGTGCCGGTCAGTCGATCCAGCCGCGCAGTTCGCGCCGGACCATCGCCTCGATGACGTCCATGCCGGGGTCGCTGTCGTTGAGGCAGGGGATATGGGCGAATTGCTCGCCGCCGGCCTCGTGGAAGATCTCGCCCGCCTCGCCGGCAATCTCCTCCAGCGTCTCCAGACAATCCGACACGAAGCCGGGATTGAGAACGGCGATTCGCTTGATGCCGTCCTGCGCCAGCTTCTCGACTGTCTTGTCGGTATAGGGCTGCAGCCATTCCTCGGGACCGAAGCGCGACTGGAAGGTGGTCATCAGCCGGCCCTTGGGCCAGCCGAGCCGCTCTTCGAGGAGCCGCGAGGTCTTCTGGCAGTGGCAGTGATAGGGATCGCCCTTGCGGAAATAGCTCTGCGGGATGCCGTGATAGGAGCAGATGACCCGCTCCGGCTCGAAATCGAGGGTGGCGAGATGCGTCTCGATCGAGCGGGCGAGGGCGTCGATGTAGACCGGCTCGTCATGATAGGCGGGCACGGTGCGCACGGCCGGCATCCAGCGCTTGCCCACCATGTGCTCGAAGAACTTGTCGTTGACCGTGGCAGTCGTCGAGGCGGCATATTGCGGATAGAGCGGGTAGACGAGGATGCGCTCGCAGCCCTTTTCCATCAGCGCGTCGGTGCGCTCCGCGATGGACGGCTTGCCGTAGCGCATCGCCCAGTCGACGACGACGGATGTGTCGCCGGCCATGCGCGCGGCGAGCTTCTCGCCCTGGGCACGGGTAAAGGTGCGCAGAGGCGATTCGTTGCGCTCCTTGTTCCAGATCTCGGCATAGGCCGCGCCGGACTTCTTGGGGCGGGTGTTGAGGACGATGCCGTAGAGGATCGGATACCAGGCGGCGCGCGGCCATTCGATGACGCGCTTGTCGGAGAGGAACTCCTTCAGATAGCGCCGCATCGGCTTGAAATCGGTACCATCCGGCGTGCCGAGATTGACCAGAAGAACGCCAACCCTGGGCTGCTTCACGGGCGGATGGCCCTCGGGGAGAGGACCGATCGAACGTTCGGCAATCGTCTTGGTCAGGGCATTCATCGGCAGGTCCTTGCATTGACGGGCGAGCGATCGGCCACTTGCCACGCTTCACGCCGAACGGCGCGGCGGACATGCGGACCAACCTCGTGCAAGGCCATATAGGGGTATTTGCCGGCGGCTGGAACCGCCGGCAAGCGCGTCAGGGTGCGACCGATTTTCAGGCGCGTGACAGGCTGAAGGTCGAGCCGTCCGAGGAGGTGCAGACCATCTGGCCGCCGCCATGGTTGCAATTGGCGGCGATCTGGACGCCGCGCTTGATCGAGGTGAAGTTCAGCTGGATCTGCGAGGAGCCGCTGTTGGTGTAGTTGCCTTCGGCCAGGAGGCCGTTGGTGTCGCGCTCGGCCGAGGTGAAGCGGCCGTTCTGGAAGACTGCCGTATAGGCGATCGGACCTCCATTCGACGCCCAGCGGCCTTCCACGCCCTGCGGGTAGGAGGGCGCCTGCGGCAGGGGCCGCGACATCTGGGCCCGCTCGCTCTGGCAGGCGCCCAGAGCAAGGGCTGCCAGGCAAAGGGTGACGGCAATACGACGCATGATACGACCTCGACTTGAGCGCGGCACTCCGGCGATCGCCGATCCGCTAAGGCGACAATGTTCGCGTGGCGGCGACAACCTACGCCGCGACGCTTCAGACACATGCCAAGCTATCCCAATTTGGCACGGCTGTCATGACGGCGGGGCCGCCTTCGGCAGGGTTCAGGCGCCGCTCTCGCTCTTGCGCAGCGGAATGACCGAATGGATCGACCCGATCGTCTCTATGGAGCGGATCCGCCCGTCCGAGGTGAAGCCGAACCAGTACATGGTCGAGCCGGTGATCAGCGTGCCGGTCTTCTCGTCGCGGCGGGTCCAGTCGCAGCGGCTGGCGGCGTTGTCGTCCTCGCAGACGATGCCGCGCATTTCGTAGGAAATGTAGGTGGTGCGCTTCAGCATCTCGTCGAAGAAGGCACGCGTCTCGTTCTCCCCCTGCAGGCGGAACTCGCCCTCCATGCGGCCGAACCACGGCGAATCGGACATTGCCGCGTTGCTGCGCTGGGACACCATGGCGCCCGGCGCGAAATGCAGCGCGATGGAACCGGCGGTGCCGGCCATCACCGCTTCCATCACTTCCTCGACGATCCTGCGCGTGGCTGCCTTGTCGACCATCAACTGCTCCAAGTGGGAACCGAATCATTCCGGCTACCCGCGTTTCAAAGGGATGACGGAACATCCCCGACCGACAAACCTCGGATAACTATACGAAAAATCAAGCACTCACGGCTTTCGACCCGCTGCAGTGCACAGGAATCTACCCAAGCGATACGACGATGGCGACAATTTCGCGGCAGGGTTGCGCAAACGGGTGCCGAGAAGCGGCTTTGCGTGCATCTCGTGCCACGATCGCGCGATGGGCCGGGTGACGCGGCGACCGCACCCTGGCAGGCGAAGCGGCTGGCGCGGTTGCGGACGTCCGTGACGTCGGTGCGGGGCAGCGCGGGTGCCCTTGGTCCGGCGCGACAGGGCAGAACGGGCTCCGCCGGCAGGAGGCCTGCCGGCGGAGCGTGATGTCGGGCTTTCAGTTCACCGGGACGGCGTTCAGCGCACCAGGATGTTGCGGAACTGCCAGGGATCCTTCTCGTCGAGATCCTCCGGGAAGAGACCCGGACGATCGGTCAGCGGCGTCCAGTCGGTGTAGTAGCCCTTGACCGGTCCGAGGTAGGGCGACTGCACTTCCAGGCAGCGCTTGTAGTCCATCTCGTCGGTCTCCACGATGCCGGCTTCCGGGTTCTCGATGGCCCAGACCATGCCGGCCATGACCGCCGAGGTGACCTGCATGCCGGTGGCGTTCTGATAGGGCGCCAGCTTGCGGGTCTCTTCCAGCGACAGCTGCGAGCCGTACCAATAGGCGTTCTGGTCGTGGCCGTAGAGCAGGACGCCGAGCTCGTCGATGCCGTCGACCAGCTCGTTCTCGTCGAGGACATGGTGGACCGGCTGGAACTTGCCGGCTGCGCCGAACAGCTCGTGCAGCGACAGCACGGCGTCGTTGCAGGGATGATAGGCGTAGTGGCAGGTCGGCCGGTAGGTGACCTCGTCATCCTTGTTGCGGTGGGTGAAGTAGTCGGCGATCGAGATCGCCTCGTTGTGGGTGACGAGGAAGCCGTACTGGGGACCCGGGGTCGGGCACCAGGTCCGCACCCGGGTGTTGCCGCCCGGCTGCTCCAGATAGATTGCAGACTGGTGGCCCTTCTTGTGGGTGCGGGCGTTCTTGGGCATCCACTTCTCGTGGGTTCCCCAGCCCAGTTCCGACGGCTGCACGCCTTCCGACAGGAAGCCTTCCACCGACCAGGTGTTCCAGAACACGTTCATCGGCTTGGGGTTCTTGGTGCGCTGGGTGTCGCGCTCGGCGATGTGGATGCCCTTGACGCCGGACTTCTTCATCAGCCGGGCCCAGCCCTCGCGATCGTCGAAGGCCGGCTCGGTGAACTCGACGCCGACCTTGGTGGCGACATCGACGAGGGCCTGCTTGACGAACCAGGAGACCATGCCCGGATTGGCGCCGCAGCAGGACACGGCGGTGGTGCCGCCGGGGTTCTTGCGCTTCTCCTTGCGGACGGTCTCGCGCAGCGCGTAGTTGGTGCGCTCGGCATTCGACATGCTCTCGTCGAAATAGAAGCCGAGCCACGGCTCGACGACGGTGTCGATGTAGAGGACGCCGAGCTTGCGGCAGAGCTTGATGAGGTCCAGCGAGCCGGTGTCGACCGACAGGTTCACGCAGAAGCCCTGGCCCTCGCCCTCGGTCAGGAGCGGCGTCAGCAGTTCCTCGTAATTCTTGCGCGTCACCGCCTCCTTGATGAAGCGCACGCCGCGCTCGTCGAGGAGACCCTTGTCGGCATCGTTGGGATCGATGACCGTGAAGCGGCTCTTGTCGTAGTCGAAATGGCGTTCGATCAGCGGCAGGGTGCCCTTGCCGATCGAGCCGAAACCGATCATCACCACGGGGCCGGTGATCTTGGCGTGGATCGGATGGTCTGCATTGGCCATGGCGGAGTTCCTTCGGTTCAACTGGGAGCCGGTCAGCGTGACGGGGTGTTCGGGCAAGCCGCTAGAACAGTTCCGTGACAATTGAAAGTGCCGATGGCGCCGCGAGAGCGGACGCCGGCGGGCGAGGCCGGACCTATCGGCGCACGCCTTGTCGGTTTGATGGCACGAACCCGACGGAATTTCTCACAGGCAGGAGGGTCCCATGCAGCTTCCCCCGGTCCTGCGCGCGGCGCTGGCAGATCGCCTCGACGCCCAATCCCTCGACGATCTGCGCGTCGCCGGATCGCGGCTGACCGAGCGCTACCGGGCCGAGACCCGCGACGGACGACAGCACCTGAACGGCGAGGCGGCGGTGCTGGCCTATCTGGCGGCGCGCCTGCCGGCGACCTTTGCCGCTATCCGCGCCAGCCTCGATGCCGTGGCGGAGCGGCGCCCGGAGTTTGCACCGGCAACGCTGCTGGACGTGGGGGCCGGGCCGGGGACGGCGCTGTTTGCCGCCCGCGACGCGTTTCCCGGCCTGGCGCGGGCGACCCTGGTGGAAGCCAGCGCGCCTGCGATGACGGTGGGCGCGGCGCTGACGCGGCGCTGTTTCGCCGGGGACGAGAACGGGGGTGCCGGCCTGGCGATGGACTGGGTGCAGGGGGACGCGGGGGTGGCGCTTGCCGGGCGCCGGCCGGCCGACCTCGTGACGCTGGCCTATGTGCTGGACGAGCTGGCCCCGGCGATGCTGGCGCCGCTGGTGGCGAAGCTGTGGAAGCTGACCGCCGGCATCCTCGTCATCGTCGAACCGGGGACGCCGGCGGGATGGCAACGGATCCTGGCGGCGCGCGGGCACCTGCTGGAGGCGGGCGCGCGGATCGTGGCGCCGTGCCCGCATGCGGCGGCCTGCCCGGTCGTGGCGCCCGACTGGTGTCATTTTGCCGAGCGCGTCGAGCGCTCGCGCACCCATCGCCTGACCAAGAGCGGCACGGTGCCCTACGAGGACGAGAAATTCGCCTATCTGGCGGTCGCCCGGTCACCGGTCGCGCCACCGGAGGGGCGGGTGCTGGCACCGGCCCGCAAGGGCAGCGGCAAGGTGGCGCTCAAGCTGTGCACGGCAGGCGGGACCGTCGCGGAGCGGCTGGTGACGAAGCGCGAGGGCGAGACGTTCCGCACCGCGCGCCGCCTCGACTGGGGCGACGTCCTGGAGTGATGGGGCAGTCGGCAGCAAACACCACCTATCGCGCCTACCGCCGGGCTTGTTCGGGACGGGAAGCAAAAGGCTGCTTTGGGTCGGAGAACGAACCCGCTTCCGCGGGATGGGCGGCGGCTTCGTTGTTGGCGGACTGACGCGAGCGCCTTGCGCTGATTGAGCGTTGCCCGGTGCGGGCGGACGATCCTGGCTCCTTC